>PBSR01000279.1 GCA_002726335.1 Gemmatimonadaceae bacterium | reverse complement strand
CCCGCAGGTCCGGGCCCGTGTCTATCGATACGGTTGCCGTGCTCATACCTACCCCCTTGCTTGCAGCGCCGATTCGCTGGCCACACTCATCATCTTTTGAATCTGTGCACAGAGCGCCTATCTGCCGATCCGCGTTATTCCCGCGCTTGCAGCGCTTGCTGGCTGACTGAGCTCATCATCTTCTGAATCTGTGACATGACCCGCTGTGGATCCTCGACCTTGCCTTCGGCGAGCAGGACATAGTCGACAAGAAAATGTGACCACTCCTTGAGTTCGGCCGAATCACGGTCCGCCTTGAGCAGCTCTCCCATGTTGCGAATCGCCGCATGCCGCGGGTTGATCTCCAGGGTGCGCTTGGTGAGCGGAAAGTTCTCGTCACTCATGCGCATGATCCGTTCCATCTGCTGACTGAGACCGCCCTTGGGCACCACCAGGGCGCAGGGACCGTCGCTGAGCCGGCTCGACTCCTTCACCTCCCCGACGCGTGACTCCAGCTCCTGCTTCAGGAAACTCACCAGCTCGATGGTGCGTTCCTTATCCTCGGTGCTCTCGGCGCCCTCGATCTTGACCTCTTCCGGCAGATCCAGATCCTCCGCATCGATCGCCTGGAACTGCTTGCTGTCGAAGTCCTGCAGCGAGTTGGCCACCCATTCGTCCACCGGGTCTGTCAGGTAGAGCACCTCGAGGTCGTTCTTGCGGAAGGACTCCATCAGCGGGCTCTGCTCGACCTGTTGACGACTGTCACCGGTCAGGTAGTAGATCACCTCCTGATCCGACTTCATGCGATCCACGTAGTCCTGCAGGGCCACCAGGCCTTCGGTCTCCGTCGTGCGCGTCTCCACAGGTGCCGCATTCTCACCCTCTTCGGCCTCGGCGTCAGTCGGGATCTCCGGCGTGTCGGCATCGGCGGCCAGTTTGTCGGAGAAACTCGAGTAGAACCGCAGCAGCTTGCTGACCTGCTCGCGATGCTCGAAATCCCGGGCCACTCCCTCCTTGAGGACGATGCCAAAGCTCTCCCAGAAGGTCAGGAAGGACGTCGGTTCCTTGCTGGCCAGTTCCTCGATCTTGCTCAGGATGCGCCGCGTCAGCGTCTGCCGGATCTTGGCCACTACCGGGTTGTTCTGCAATGACTCCCGGGCCACATTGAGAGGCAGATCATCGCAGTCGACGACGCCACGCACGAAACGCAGATAGAGCGGCAACAGCTCGCAGTCATCCTGAATGAAGACGCGCTTCACGTGCAGGTTGATCCTCACCTTTGGATCCTGCCCGAAGAGCAGTTCCATCGGCGACTGTCGCGGCAGGAACAACACGGCGTAAAACTGGATCGGTACGTCCACCACCACGTGTTCCCACATCAGAGGATCCTGGTGATCGCCGCTGAGGTGCTGGTAGAACTCCGTGTAGTTCTCCGGCGTGATCTCATTGCGTGGTCGTGTCCACAGGGCCGACGCCGAGTTCGCCTGTTTGCCGGCCACCTTCACCGGGTAGGAGATGAAGTCGGAGTGCCGACGCACCACTGACTCGAGACGGTGAGCGTCGAGGTATTCTTCACAGTCAGAACGCACGAAGACCTTGATCTCGGTACCCCGTTCCGTCCTGTCCTTCGTCGTTGAGATCGTATAGGTGCCGTCTCCGGTGGACTCCCAGACGACGGCCTCCGAGTCCTGATCGGCGGCCCGGGTCGTCACCACCACCCGTTCGGCGACGATGAACACGGCATAGAAGCCGACGCCGAACTGGCCGATGAGCTTCAGCTTGTTCTCCTCGTCGGGCTCCTCTGACAACTGCTGCAGGAACTTCTTTGACCCCGAGTGGGCGATGGTGCCGATGTTGTCGTTCACCTCGTCTCGGGTCATGCCGATCCCGGTGTCGGTGATCGTCAGTGTCTTGGCCGTCGCATCGACGTTGATGTCGACGGTCAGTTCGGCGTCGGGATCGACGATCTCTTTGTCGGTGAGAGACCGGAAACGGATCTTGTCGAGGGCGTCTGACGCATTCGACACGAGTTCCCGCAGGAACACGTCCTTGTCGGTGTACAGAGAGTGGATAAGAATCTGCAGGACCTGCTGGACCTCGGTCTGGAAAGCCCGCTCTTCCACTTGGGCTTCGTCGGCGGTAGCTGTGTGATGCTCGTCGGCCATGGTCTCTTCGGCTGCTGTGGGGTTGAATTGAAGGCCCGTAACTCGCTGTCGGGCTGTTACTTTGAGAGTCTCAAAATGTACGAAGGAGGCTGCTGGCCGCAAGACGGCGCATGGCCTGGTATACAGCCGAAGCCTACTTTCACCCACCCATGAAGACCGACCCTGAATACGATCTGGCTATCGTCGGTGGCGGACCGGCCGGAGCTGCGGCTGCCATGTACGCTGCACGCCACGGCCTGAGCGCCGTCGTCGTCGACCGCGCCACCTTCCCGCGTGACAAGGTCTGCGGCGACGCCCTGTCAGGGAAGAGTATGTCCATCCTCGACGAGCTGGGCCTGATGGAGGACGTGGCCCGCCTCGAAGGCGCCGAGATCCGCCACATCATCCTGGCCAGCCCGACGGCGGTCGGTGCCCGTGTCGACATGCGTGACCGCACGCACTACGACCCCCTGACTGGACGGCATGTGCCGATGGGTGGCTGGGTCATCCAGCGCAAGATCCTGGACGACTATCTCCTGAAGGAGGCGCGGCGCCGGGGTGCGGAGGTACGCGAAGGCTTCGCCGTCAGCGACCTGCTGCGCGACGAGGCGGGGTGTGTCGTCGGCATAGAGGGCAGGCAGAGCAAACAGGGGCACCTCGTGCAGATCCGGACTCGTGTTGTGCTGGGCTGCGACGGCTTCAACTCCATCGTTGCCCGCAAAACCGGGCTCTACAGCCACAGCCCGCGCCACTCACTGGTCGCGTTGCGCTGCTACTACGAGGGAGTGGAAGGACTCACCGACGAGTTGGAGCTGCACTTCGCCGACGAGGTCCGCCCCGGGTATTTCTGGATCTTTCCCCTGGGGGAGGGCAAGGCGAACATCGGCATTGGCATGGTGCACGCGGCGATGAAACGCCGGGGTATCGATCTGCGCGTGGCACTGGATCAGGTGCTGCGGCGGCCGCCCTTCGCCGAGCGCTTCCGTCATGCCCGGCCGCTGGAGAAACCCGCCGGATGGAATCTCCCCGTGGGCAGCAAGAGACGACCTGCCCACGGCCCCGGGTTCCTTCTTCTCGGCGATGCGGCGGGTCTCATCGACCCCTTCTCGGGAGAAGGCATCGGCAACGCTTTCTACTCCGCCCGCATCGCGGTGGCTACCTGCGCCGTAGCCATCCGGGAGGGTGACACCTCGGCCACCAGCCTGCAGCGCTATGCGGATGAACTGTGGGCAACACTCGGCGACGAGTTGAAGGTGAGCCACCAGATGCAGTGGATCGCCCGGGTCCGTCCCCTGCTCAACTTCGTCATCGGCAAGGCCGCCAGGAATGACACCGTCGCCAACCATGTCTGTGGCATGTTGGCCAACGCCGTGCCGAAGAAGGACATGACGAATCCGCTCTACTACCTCAAGCTGCTGTTCTCCTGACGAAGGATCTGGCGGCGCGCCTCTACTCGTCGAGAGTTCCGGCGCGCAGCCCCATGGGAAGTGCCGCTGGCCGCTCCACCTGAGACTCGATCTCCACGTGGGACGCCCTGTCGGATGCCTCCCCGAAGGCGTGCATCAGCTCCAGCACGTGATAGGCCAGTTCACCGCTGGCTCGATGCGGCCGCCCCGAGCGAAGTCCATAGGCCATGTCGGCCACCCCGATCCCGCGACCGACCTCGACGCTGTGCGTCAGCGGCACTTCCTGCCAGTCGTCCTGTCCGGCACGCCGGAGTCTGACCGGGCCGTCGAAAGTGTTCGGATCGGGCACGCTGAGCGAACCTTCCGAACCATAGATTTCGATCCTCGGCAGATTGTGACTCCAGACATCGAAGCTGGTGACCACCGTACCGACGGCGCCGCCAGCGAAATCGAGCACGCCGGAGATATGTGTCGGGGTCTCCACCTCGATCCGCTCCCCGGTACGGCGCTCCGGGTTCGTGATCACCCGTTGGGGAAAACTGGCCCGTGCCGAACCCGTGACTCGCCGGACAGGGCCGAGGAGCGACACCAGAGCCGTCAGGTAGTAGGGTCCCATGTCGAACATGGGACCGCCACCCGGCTTGTAGAAGAAATCCGGGTTCGGATGCCAGCCCTCGGGTCCGCGACCGGCCATGAAGGCCGATGCCGCCACGGGTTCTCCGATCCAGCCGTCGTCGATCAGCTTGCGACAGGTCTGGATGCCACCGCCGAGAAAGGTGTCGGGCGCACTGCCGGTACGCAGTCCTTTCTCCTGTGCCAGATCCAGTACCGCCCTGCCTTCGGCTTTGTCGACGGCGAAGGGCTTCTCGGTGTGGGCATGCTTGCCGGCCTCGAGGATCTGCCGGTTGACGCTGGCGTGCACCTTCGGCACCGTCAGATTGACGACGATCTCGATGCCGGCATCTGCCAGTAGCTCATCGACGCTGCAGCCACCAGCAACTTCGAATTCCTCGGCCCGCGCCTGCGCCAGATCCGTGTCGATATCGGCACAGGCTACCAGATCTATAATCTCGAAGGTCCGGCACCATCTGATGTACTGAGGGCTGATGTTGCCGCAGCCGATCAGGCCGATACGGACCTTACCGGCCACGGGCGTATCCCTTCTGGGTCAGAAACGTGTAGCTCTTCTCCACGGCCTCGACCATATCGGTGGCGCAACGGTCGAGTTCGACGATCCACCAGTCCACATTGTCGCCGCCGGCATCGATGATGCTCTGGAAATCGGTGACCCCTTCACCCAGGGCCTGCATGTCTTCCTTGCGTGTGCACGGGCCGTCCTTCATATGGATCAGCGGCGCGCGGCTACCGAGCTCGGCGATCACTGCTGCTGGATCGGGCCCCGCGGTCTGTACCCAGTAAGCATCGACCTGGAAAAAGACCTCCGGCGCCAGATGTTCAAGCATCTGCTTGTAGACCAGCTCGCCGTCGACCTCGAGGAATTCCCACCAGTGGTTGTGGATACCGAAGGTGTAGCCCTTCTCGACACAGTTGGCACTGGCTTCGTTGAACTTGTCGCATGACGCCTTGATCTGGTCCTTCGTGCCGAAATTGTCCGGCCCGAGACCGGCCACGACGCGCGTGATTCCGAGGGCCTCTGCTGTCTCCAGTGACTCTTGTTGAGCCTCGCCCACAGGGAGGGGCAGATGGGCGCTGCAGACCTGCAGTCCCAACTCGTCAAACAGCCTCTTGCCGGCCTCGACGGTGGTCCCGGGAAAACCCGCGGGTTCGACACCGACGTAACCGATGTCTGCGACCTTCCGTACCGTCGCCTCGTAGTCGGCGGCGGCAGCTTCTCTCAATGTGTACAGCTGCAGTGCGATCGGTGCGGGCATATCTGTCCTGGCTTCTCTCTTGATTTCGCGAGCTCGCGAGGGGTGAACTGCTGAATACTCAATGTCGGGTAATGCCGGCTGTGATCAACTGGCGGCCTTGCAGCCCGTTACTAGATCGTCGTCGCCAGGAAGCCCCCGTCGACGCGCAGGTCGGCGCCAGTGACAAAGGAGCTCGCCTGCTGGGAGGCGAGAAACACAGCCGCACCAACGAGTTCCTCCGGGTCTCCGAATCGATCCATCGGTGTGTGCTGCAGGATCTGCCGTCCGCGGGCCGAAGGCTCACCCGTCTCATCATACAGCAAGCGGCGGTTCTGTTCTCCCGGGAAGAAACCAGGCGTGATCGAATTCACCCGCACATGGGGCGCCCACTCACGCGCCAGGAATTGTGTCAGGCTGACCACGGCGGCTTTCGCGGCTGAGTAGGCCACCACCTTCGACAGGGGCACATGGGCGGTGATCGAGGCGATGTTGATGATCGAGCCGCAGCCGCTGCGAACCATGGCGGGACCGAAGACCTGGCAGGGAAGCAGCACACCTGCGGCCAGGTTCAGATCGAAGCTGTCGTTCCAGGCGGCCAGGTCGATATCCTCGAAGGCAAGCTCGTCGTTGACGGTGACTCGCGGATCGTTGCCTCCGGCCGCGTTGATGAGGATCGCCGGCTCGCCGCATTCCTCGCCGATGCGCGCCCTCGCCGACAGCAGTTGGTCACGTGACAAGGCATCGGCGGCGACGAACGTGGCCTGACCGCCTTGGGAGAGGATCGAACCGACCACCTCGCCGCCACGCTCAACCGAACGTCCGACGACGGCAAGGTTGGCTCCCGCCTCGGCGAGCCCCCGTGCCATGGCCCCGCCGAGTACACCTGTGCCGCCGACGACGACGGCCACCTGCCCTTCGAGAGAAAACCTGTTCATCAGTTCAGCCTAGGGAACGGTACCGATGTGCCAGTGCACGGCGATCGCCCTCGACAGCAGGCCGATGGCCGCGCCGAAGACATTGCCCCAGACGATGAGCCAGCCGAGATGCTCGCGCATGACCCGCTCCATCATGCTCTTGACGATCTCCGGTGTCAGCTCTTCCAGCTTCACCTCGAGAAGCTGGTCCACCTGCACACGGAGAGCCGGGACATCCACGGCTTTTTCGCGCATGCGGGCCTCGGCCACTGGCGCCACCCGCGACACCAGACCGCCCATGAACTGCTTGATGATCACCTTCAGCATGTCGTTGCCGGCCATCTTCACCATCATGCCCAGCGGCCCCTCCTTGAGCCGCTCGAGCTCCGCTTCGATGGCCGCATCGGCGTGATCCGAGGCGAGCAGTTCCGTCAGTTCCTTCTCGAGGCTGACTCCCCCCATCAGCTGCGACCCGTGTTCCTCGAAGAAGCGCCGCAGGTACTCCTCGTCGAAGAAGTGGGTCATGATCAGACCCTTGATCGTCGCCCGGATTTCGCGGAAGCGATTCGGGATCACCCCGGAACCGTAGAGCAGCGGTACACGATCGAACAGCATCTTCACGGCCAGCCAGTTGGTGATACCGCCGGCAAAACCGAAGACACCTGCCGCCAGCAGCCAGGGACCTGCCGTCAACGCATACGGCGGGAACGGTGTCTCCGGGTTGCCGGCTGCCAGCGTTCCCATCAATCCCACCACCATCGTCATCAACGACAGCAGGTTGCTGATCATACCGCGCGGTACGGTATCGGCCTTCACCGGCGGTGCCAGGGTCATAGGTCGGTCTCGATCCTGTCCTGATCTCCCCGGAAAGGTCGCCTGTGTCTGAGAGTCATCGATGGGCGCGTCCCTTGTCCGTGGTTGTGTCCTGCCTGTCCTCGTGGCGCTCCAGGGCCAGTTGTATCAGGCGGTCGATGAGTTGCGCGTAGCTCACGCCACTGGCCTCCCAGAGCTTCGGATACATGCTGATCGGCGTAAACCCGGGCATGGTGTTGATCTCGTTGACGTAGATGTGCTCGTCATCATCCTGGCTGACGAAGAAGTCGACACGTGCCAGGCCGGCGGCTTCGACCGCGAGAAACACGCGGCGCGCCATCTGTCGGACCTTCTGTGCCGTCTCCGGTCGGATGCGTGCTGGGATATGCAGCTCGGAGTCCTCATCCTCGTACTTGGCGTTGTAGTCGTAGAACTCATTGGCCGGCACGATCTCGCCGACCACCGACGTCTCCGGTTCTTCGTAGCCGAGGACGGCCACCTCTACCTCACAACAGTTCCCGGCGTTGGCCTCGATGACAAGCTTGCGATCATAGCGGGCTGCCTCGTCCATGCCGACATCGAATTCCGCCGCGTCGTGCGCCTTGGTGATGCCCACACTCGATCCGAGATTGGCCGGCTTGATGAACATCGGATAACCGAGGTCCCGTTCCATCTCGTGACGCACCTCGACTGGCGACCGGCGCCAGCGCCGACGCAGGACGGAAGCGTACTCCACCTGTGGTAACCCTTCGGTGCGCAGAACCCGCCGTGTCATGTCCTTGTCCATGCCGACCGCCGAGCCGAGCACGCCGGCGCCGACGTAGGCAACGTCCGCCAGCTCGAGCAGTCCCTGTACGGTACCATCTTCACCAAGAGGGCCGTGCAGAATGGGGAAGATCACATCCAGCCGGGCGCCGGCAGCGCCACTGCCGTCCAGGGAGACCAGCTCGCCGCCACCGACATAGTCGAGGGAGACCGGTTTGAGGTCGGTGTCTCCTTCGACGCGACCCGTAGACAGCAGGCGGGTGGCATCTGATGCCGCAAGCCAGCGTCCGCCGCGGTCGATGCCGATCATGGTGACCTCGTACTTGTCGCGGTCGATCGAGTCGAGTACGGACCGGGCGGACGTGACGGACACCTCGTGTTCCGCCGAGCGCCCCCCGAAGAGCACGCCGACGCGGATCTTCTCGGGCATGAAGGAGCAAACCTTTCGTGGCTGGATCAGGTACGGGCCTGGCGCCCTGCAAGCGAAGATACGGTGGCACACTCTTCGCCGGGAGCCGTTATTCTCTCTGTTGAGTCCTCCAACCACCCGGAACGAACCCACAAGACCATGAAGATCGCCCTCATCGGCCTGCCCCAGGCCGGCAAACGTACTCTGTTCACCCTGCTCACAGGCCGACCCGTGCCGGAGAGTCGACAACCCGGCGAGACCGTCGAGGGCATCGCCTGGGTTCACGACCCCCGCGTCGACGCTCTGCAGGGCCTCTTTCACCCGAAGAAGACGACCTACGCCGAGAACAACTTTGTCCTCTGCCCCGACGCGACCACGGGCGGCGAATCACATGAATGGCTAAACGCTGCTCGCCGCTGCCACCTGGTGTGCCTGGTGCTGCGCGCCTTCGACGATGATGGCGTCTACCATCCCGCCGGCTCGGTGAACGCCGATCGCGACCGGGAGAATCTCGAGGCCGAGCTGCTGCTGGCCGACATGGAGCTCGTCGAGAAGCGACTCGAGCGGCTGGCCAGGGAGTCCAAGTCCGGCCTCACAGGCGAACAGGAGCGGGAAAAAGCCGTTCTCGACAGGTCCATGGCCTGCCTCGAGGAGAATCGCTGTCTTCGGGAATTGACGCTCACCGACAGCGAGCGTGCCACCGTACGCAGCCTCGACCTGGTCACCTTCCTGCCCGTGCTGCCGGTGTACAATGTGTCCGAAGGTGATCTGGG
>PBSR01000278.1 GCA_002726335.1 Gemmatimonadaceae bacterium | reverse complement strand
GAAGAAATCACCATATGTCACCATGGTACCACGACTTACGAAAAAGTACAACCTTCAATTCTTAACAGAGCACTAGGCAGCTTCTTCGGGGTCGCCGGTCACGACGCCGTCGGAACTGCCCGCCTCGCTCCGGGTCTCGACGGCGAACTGCGACTGAGTTTCGCCGAAGACTTCCTCGTCGACCAGGGGCCGCAGCTGGCGGTCTTCCTGAGTCCCGGCGAACAGTTCGGTCCCGGTAGCATCAACCTGGGTGAACTGCAGTCCCCCCGTGGTCCGCAGATCTATGTTGTGCCGGGCAACGCGGGCCTCGGAACTCTCGATTGGGTCATCATCCACTGTGTGCCCTACAACATCAGCTTCGGGCGGGCCCGGTTGGAATGACGACGACTCGTGCATACAGCATGCTGCCGACCTGCCTCCTGGTCCTGTTGTCGGCTGACGCCCTCAACGCCGGCGCGTGGACCCAGCCTCTCGGTACGGGCTTCTACAAGCTTGGCTCACAGATGCTGCGCGGCAATGACTACTACGACCGTGACGGAAACTCGGTCCTCATCCCAACACAGTCGGAGTACACCCTCAGTCTGTACGCCGAGTTCGGTGTGCGGGACGACCTGACGCTGGTTGCCTACGTGCCGTTCTACCAGCGTATCACGTTGAACAGGCAGATCGGCCGCGACAGTGGGTTCGTCTACTTCGGCGGTGATGCTGCCCAGGGCATCGCCGATTCCGAAGTCGGAGCACGCTATCGTCTGTGGCAGAACGGCAGCGGTGTCGTCAGTGCAGCTCTGAGTTTCGGGCTTCCCGTCGGCGATGACAGCCATCCCAACGGACTCTACACCGGTGACGGTGAGTTCAACCAGCGGCTGTCGCTACTCTTCGGACGCTCGCTGTACCCCTGGCCAGGATACTTCAGCATGGGCGTCGCCTACAACATTCGCCACAGCGGCTACGATGATGTTCTGCGATTCAGCGCCGAGGCGGGCAGGCGCTGGCAGCGACTCTCTGTGACCCTGCGGGTCGAGGCCCTGGAGTCCGTCGACAACGGCGATGCCTCGGTGCATGGCGGCGCGGGCGGTCTATACGGCAACGACCGTCGTTATGTGGGAGCAGGCGTGGAACTCGGTACCGACGTCGCTGGCGATCTGCACCTGTCGCTCGGTCTGTTGAGAGGCTTCCGGCTACACAACGCCATTGACGCCCCCACGATCTCTGTCGGGTTGTCGACTAGGTGATGGCGTTGGCGAGTTCGGTGAAATCGCCCACGGTGACATCGGCGGTGTAGGGACTGTCCTCATAGGGCAGCGCGTTCCGGTTGACCCAGGCTGCGCGCATGCCGCAGGCACGGGCACCGACGACATCGAAGGAATTGGCCGAGACCATCATACATTCCCCTACCTCCAGGCCACTGTCCCTGGCGGCACGTCGGTACACGCCCGGGTGGGGCTTGAAGGCGCCCACCACCTCCACGGAGATCACGTCGTCAAACTCGAACTGGATGCGGTTCTTCACGAGGTGATCGAGAAACCACGGATCGCCGTTCGACAAGGCCACGAGTCGATAGGACCGCTGCAGACGTGTGAGTGCCTCCCCGACCTCAGGGAAAGGCTCCAGCTCGCGCCAGCACTCCAGGAACGTCGTCACCTCGTCGCTGGATGCCTCGACATCGTTCAGCTTCAACGTATAGACGAAGGCCCTCCGCACGGTCTCCAGATAGCCGCTATGGCCGAGAGCCATGATCGTGTCCTGGAACTGCTCGAGTCTCTGCCGGTAGCGCCACTGCTGCCAGAACTCCTCGGCGGAAACACTCGCCCCCTTTGACTGCAGGAAGGTTCCGATGTGTGGCGTCAGGCTGCCCCCCAGATCGAGTACCGTGCCGAACAGATCGAAGGTCAGCGCCTTAACGTTAGGGTAGGTCACTAGCGGATCTGCCGCGGATAGGTGCGTTGCCAGCCGGGGCGGCCGAAGGCCTCGTCCGCCCACAGCGCGTCGTCCTCGGGCAGGTAGACCAGGTTGTCCCCGTGTGAGCGTTGCACCGACTGCATGACCTCACACCAGAGGATGGCGTCGAGCCGGCGGAATTCGCCGGCATGCTGCGGGCTGTCGGCGAGATTGTCCGCCTCCTGCGGGTCCTGCGCCAGATCGAACAGACCCGCTGCCCCGTTGCCGTACTTCACCAGCTTGTAGCGCCCGTCGAAGGCCATCCAGCAAGACTGCAGGCCGCCGGCGATCACCTCCCTTGGGGTATCACCATCAAGACCGAGACCCGGCAGGGGTCTGGCATCCATGACCGTGGGCACGCCGTGTCCCGATGCCGCCAGCAACGTGCCTGTCACGTCGGTGAGGGTTACCAGGTCCGTGTTGCTCGTCCCCAAGCCACCGCCGGCAGGACGTACGAGCATCGGCACGTGGCAGCTGCCTTCGTAGTAGTTGCCCTTGGCGTTGATCCCGTGGTCACCCACCATGTCACCGTGGTCGGAGGCGAAGATGACCATCGTGTTGTCGAGACGGCCGCTCTCTTCCAGGGCGCTGAGGATCCGGCCCACCTGCTGGTCGATCTGCAGGATCTGGGCCGAGTAATGGGCCCGCACCTGGCGCTTCTTCTCGTCCGTGTACGGCCCCCCCGGTTCGGGTGTCCACGTTGGGATTCCGGATCGGTGCCGGCGATGGATCCCGGCACTCACGTCACGATGGATGGGCTCCCCAGGCGCCGGGTCGGGAATCCGAGCCATGTCGACTCTCTCAAGAAACTCCGCCGTGGGATCGTAGGGATCGTGCGGTCCAGGGAAACCAACCATGCAGGCGAAAGGTTGATCCCCGTCATACTCACGGACGAAATCGGCCGCCGCCTCGCCGACGAAGTAGTCCCAGTAGCAGTCCCAGGGCAAGCGCGACACGCAGGCGCCGAAGTTCTCGTCGTACCCCTCGTGCTCCTTGCCCATGTACTTGCGATGCCCGCGCTCCCGCAGATAGTGCCAGTAGTCATCCTGGATGTGGATCCACACCTTATCCTCGCAGACCACACGGTGCTGGAAACCAAAGGACGCGTCCCACGGGTAGAAGTGCATCTTGCCGATGGCGCTGGTGTAGTAGCCGTGCTCGCTCAACATCTCCGGCCAGGTGTGTATGCCCCGCTCGCTACGGTCCGGGCGCAGGTAGTTGCCGTTGGTCAGCACCTGCGTCCGCCAGGCGTTGAGACCTGTCAGTAGCGCGCAGCGCGCCGGGACGCAGACCGGGTGCAGGCTGTAGGCGTTGTCGTAGCGGATTCCCTCGTCGCCGATGCGGTCGATGTTGGGTGTGGACACATGCGGCGCACCATAGCAGCTGAGAAAATCGTGCCGCATCTGGTCGGGTATGATGAACAGAAGATTCGGTCGATCGCTCATGGGGCCAAGTATACGTCGATCAACACCCGTCCCCCAGTCTCCTTGACCAGGCGCACAAAGGACACTTAGTACTGTGCCCGCAACCCGCTCCCTTCCTCTTACGAAGAGCGCCCTATGCCCGTCGCCATCGTGCTGCTGTCCCCTGGAGCTGAGAATCCCTCCCGGATACAGCACCTCGTCGATTCACTGGCAGAAATGAGGCAGCCAGATGACCCCGACTTGCACTTCCGGCACGTCGATGCAGACCTGGACGAGGACGCACTCGTAGAACAGTGCCAGGATGCCACCGCCCTGCTGGTACAGACGCGAAATGCCGACCTCGTGGCGCTGGCCCGGCGTCTTCCCGATCTACGTCTGATACAGACCTACACCGCCGGCACCGACTGGCTCGACGTGCAGGGCCTGGCCGACGCCGGCATCACGGTCGCCGACAACGGGGGCGCCAATGCCATCGCCGTCGCCGAAGTCGCCATCGCGCTGATGCTCTCGGTGTTGCACCGACTCGATCAGCAATTCACCAGCGTACAGGCGGGCGCCTGGGGCAGGCAGGTGGCCGGCGAGGGCTCCGACTTCATGACCCTGGAGGGCAAGCACATCGGCCTCGTCGGCCTGGGCCGGATCGGGTCACGCGTGGCCCGGCGTCTGGCCGGCTGGGAGTGTGATCTCACGTTTCACGACATCGCCGACCTCGATCCCGACTACGTCAGCGAGACGGGTGCTCGTCGGGTCAGCTTTGACGAGTTGCTCGCCACGTCTGACGTCGTGTCGCTGCATACACCCCTCAATCGCCTGACCCGTCACCTGGTCTCCGATCGGGAACTGAGCTTGATGCAGCCGGAGTCGATCCTCGTCAACACCTGTCGTGGCGCCGTCGTCGACGAGGCGGCGCTGGCCCGTGCCCTGCAGGAGGGGAGCATCATGGGGGCCGGGCTCGATGTGACCGATCCGGAGCCCATCGCCCCGGACAGCCCGCTGCTGCAGATGGACAGGGTCGTCATCACCCCCCACTTCGCCGCACGGGCACGGCAGTCCGGGGTGCACGGGATGCGCAACATCCTCAGCAATCTGCTGCGTGTCGGCCGCTGCGAGGAGCCGCAGCACATTGTTCAGCCGGTGTAGATCGGTTTACTCCGCCACCTTCGCCTGCACGACCTGCAGTCGCTCCTGTGCGTCCAGGTAATCCGGCTTGAAGCGCAACGTCCGCCGGTAGGACACGGCAGCCTGCACCCACGCCCCGGCCGACTGGTAGGCGAGGACGAGATTGTAGTGCACGAAGTAGGCGGTGGAGTCGACTTCGATCGCCTCCTGGTATTTACCCAGGGCAGCAGACACATCGCCGGCCTCCTCAAGCTTGATGCCCAGGCTGTTGAGACCGTCGACCAGGTTGTCCCGTGCACGTGCATACTCCGGATCCTGATGCAGTGCTTCGCGGTAGTGATCCAGGGCCTCTTCCGTGTGCCCCGTTTCGGCCAGCGCCATGCCGAGATTGGTGTGGGCCCGAGCGTAGGCCGGGCTCAGCTCGATGGCGCGACGATACTCGACGATGGCCTCTTCCCAGCGGCCCAGGGCGGAGTAGGCGGCAGCAAGATTGTTGTGCGCCTGGAAGAAACCGGGCTTGTAGCGGATGGCTTCGCGGTACGGTGCGATGGCTTCGTTGTGGCGTCCCAGATCGGCCAGGATCATCGCCATGTTGTTGTAGGCGTCCGCATATCCCGGCCGCAGGGCGATCGCCTGCTGGTACTCCGCGAGCGCCTCGGCCATGAACCCTTCCGACCTCAACTCCATGGCCAGTGCACTGTGGGCCCGCGGGTTGTTCGGACGATCCTCCACCGTCGCCTGCCAGATCGATCTGCTGCTGCGAAAGTCCCTGTGACGGCTGTGGCTGGCTGCGATCATCATCGCAACAACCAGCAGTCCGGCCACGCCGGCAGTACGCAGCGCCCGGGGCGATGGGGACCAGAGCACCACCCCACGATATCCCAGACAGATGAGCAGCACGACAGGACCGGCGATGGCAAGGTAGATCCGGCGCTCGGCAGCCCCCTCATTGACGAAGGGGATGAGACTGGACGTCGGCGCGATCAACAGGAAGAACCAGGCCAGGCAGAACCCCGCGGCAGGGCATCGCAGCAGCAACCACACCGTCAGCCCGATGGCCGCGAGCACGACGACGGCCTCCGGCCACACCTGCACCAGACGCAGCGACGGATCGGGGGGGCCGTAGTCGAGAATCAAAGGGTGGGGCCACACCATCAGCCACAGGTAGCCGACGATGGCTTCGCTCTGATTCAGCAGATAGGCCCAGGTGGTAACGCCGTGATCGAAGCCGATGGTGGGCCCGTGGGGACGGGTCAGCAACAGGCCAGCGAGGGGCAGCCAGGTCAGGGCCAGTCCGGCCCAGAGGATGGGGCGCCGCTCCTTCCCGAATAACAGATCGTAGAGTACGAGGACTACCGGAGCGGCTGCCATCGACTCCTTGCTCAGCATCCCGGCGGCACAGAGAACGATGGCGCTCGCGGTCCAGCCCCGTCCACGCTGCTGGACACACACGAGACTGCCGAGGAGGGCCGCCGTCATTAACATCCCACTCCGCTGCACGATGTAGTTGAGAACCTGCGTCTGCAGCGGATGCACGACGAACAGAAGCGCCGTCAGCAGCGCCAGTTACCCGGCCCTGGGACCGAACAGGGGAGCCAGCCTCTCGCCTGAAAACGCCCGGCGCAGCACGACCAGCAGCAGCGCGCCGTTCAGCAGATGCAGGGCGATATTGAAGACCCGGAAACCGGTAGGATCGGTGCCGCTCAGGCTGTAGTTCACTGCCAGCGTGAGGTTTGACAGTGGACGCGTGACAACACTGCCGTGGTGTTCGGCCATCAGCCACGTGGGCGGCCAGATCGTGCGGACATCCGGGTTGCCGACGATGGAATCCATGTCGTCAAAGACGAAGGGATTCGTCAGGCTCGGCAGGTGCGTGACCAGACCGGCCAGCACAAGGACGACCGGCGCCAGAAGACGGACGGTTGTTGGTGTCTGGATGGTCAGGCGGCTCTCGTCTGTGCATCTGCCAGACAGCGTTGAAGGCTGTTCACGTTCTCGCGCACCATCCCCGGATTGTCCTTGGTGTGCACGCCGACGCAGACAGCGTCCGAGTCCCGCATGTGGGCGGCGGCAAAGGCGAACGCCTCGTCCGGATCATTGCGACCCGCCGCCATGATCTTGTAGTGGATCGCAGGGCGCTGCAGCTGCTGGATCGTCTGCACCATGGTCTGGCGATCCTCGTCGCGATACATCTCCTCTGCCGCCGCATCCCGTTCGGCCTGCTCATCACGCCGCGACGGGTTGTAATAGCAGCACATGTAGAAATCCACGTCGAGGTGGTCCTCCGCCCAGCGGTGCACATCCGGATCGTGACCGGCGATGCCGGCTGGAATGCCGGCATCACGAATGCGCTGGATGATGCCCGGCAGCCTGGTCATGGTCCCGCTGGCCAGCATCTGATCGGTCTGTCCACCGTGGACGAAGATGGCGTTGGCGCCACCACTGAGAGCACGGCTCACCGAGCGTTCGATACTGGACAGCTCCGGTGTTGTCTGGGCGATCCAGTCGATCCTGCCGCCTTCATCACGATATTCACACAGCAGGCGGATGATGTGGTTGTCCGCCCTGCCGAGAAATGTCGTCACGCCATTGGCCTCGGCGTCGGTCAGAGTCGCCTTGATGCGCGCTGATGTATACCACTGGCGCATCTCCAGGTCCCGTACCTCTCCCTGGTGCGATACCGTGCTGAACGGATTGCCGCCGATGATGAATCGGCTCACCCTCAGCCCGGCGAAGTCTACCTGTTCCATTGGTCCTCTCCCGGTTCCTGATCCACAGCGCATGGTAGCGCCAATGTCCGGCCTCGGCAATCGTGGGCCGACCTGCTACATTTCGCCCCATGCCAGACACCGATCCCGAACTCCTCGCCCGGCTCTACCGCACTCTCTACGGAATCCGTCGCTTCGAGGAGACCTGCATCCAGCTCTATCGTCAGGGCCACATGCGGGGGTACCTGCACCCCTATCTCGGTGAGGAGGCCATCGCCACGGGCATCTGCGCCGCCCTGGGCGAGGATGACTACATCGTCAGCACCCACCGTGGCCACGGTCACTGTCTGGCTCGGGGCGGGGGTTTTGACCGCATGTTCGCCGAGATCACCGGCAAGGCCACGGGGTATTGTGGCGGCCTCGGCGGCTCCATGCACATCGCCGACCCCGACACGGGCAACCTGGGCGCCAACGGCATCGTCGGCGCCGGCCTCCCCATCGGCGTGGGTGCCGCCCTGGGCGCCACGATCCGCGGCGAGGAGCGCATCTGCGTCGTGTTCTGCTCCGACGGCGCCACCAACCATGGCACCTTCGGCGAGGCGCTGAACCTGGCCGCCATCTGGAATCTGCCCCTGCTACTGGTGATCGAGAACAACCAGTTCGCCGTGTCCACCCCCATCGACAAGGCCAGCCGCATCGTCGACCTGCACCGACGCGGCGACGGCTACGGTGTGGAAGGTCAGTCACTGGATGGAAATGACGTCGTCGAGGTTTACGAGGCTGCCCTCGAGGCCCGGCAACGCCTGCTGCGGGGTGAGGGTCCCCTGCTGATCGAGGCCAGAACCTTCCGCCACGCCGGCCATCATGTGAATGATCCTGGCGACTACATGCCGGAAGATCAGGTCGAGTACTACAAGACCCACGATCCGCTGCTGTTGTGTCGGCAGCGACTGGCGGATGACGCACGGGTCGATGCCATGGAAGCCGAGGTTGACGACGAGATCGAGGCAGCCGTCGAGTTCGCCCACGCCAGTGCCGAGCCTGTGGTCGAGGAGTTTCTGCGGGAGTACGAGGCGTGACCGCTGTGCAACCCGGCAGCCGCACGCTGATGCTGCGCCAGGGGTTGAACGAAGCCCTGCGCCAGGAGATGGCCCGCGACGACAGCGTCTTCTGTCTCGGTGTCGGCATCGCCGAACGGGGTGGCTCGTACCTGGTCACCGAGGGTCTGCTCGCCGAGTTCGGACCGAAGCGCTGCATCGACACACCCATCGCCGAGCCCAGCCTCGTCGGCGCCGCCGTGGGGGCGGCCATCACCGGCATGCGTCCCGTCGTCGAAGTGCTGTTCGTCGACTTCACGCTGCTGACGATGGATCAGGTCGTCAACCAGGCAGCCAAATACCGCCTCATGTCGGGCGGGGCCCGTTCGGTGCCCATGGTCCTGCGCACCCAGGGAGGTGTCGGAGACTGCGTCGCCGCGCAGCACTCCCAGAGCCTGGAGGGCCTGTTCTACCACATCCCGGGCCTCAAGCTCGTCATGCCCTCCACACCACGCGATGCACGAGGTCTGCTCGTCAGCGCCATCCGTGACGACGACCCCGTCATCTTCCTGGAGCACAAGCTCCTCTATATGACAGAGGGACCGGTGCCAGAGAATGAGGAGTCCATTCCCCTGGGTGTGGCCGACATCAAGCGCCCCGGTCGGGACTGCACTCTCATCGCCTGGTCGAACATGGTTCCCCGCTCGCTGGAGGCGGCCGAAGAGTTGTACTCTCAGCACAACATCGATGTGGAGGTCATCGATCCGCGCACGCTGGTCCCACTCGACCGGCAGGCGATCCTGGAGTCCGTCTGCCGCACCGAGCACGTCGTCATCGTGCAGGAGGCCGTTCGACGTGGCGGCGTCGCCGCCGACATGGCCGCCATCATCCAGGGGGAAGCCTTCGACCACCTCGATGCGCCCGTAGAGATCGTCGCCGGTCGCAACCTTGCCATCCCGTACAACCACACGCTGGAACAGGCTTGCATTCCACAGACAGCGGACATCGTCGCTGCCGTACGGCGAGCTGTCTACGCATGATCCCGGTACGGATGCCACAGGTGGGCGAGAATCTGACGACCGGTGTCCTGCTGGAGTGGTGCAAGGCCGAGGGTGACCGCGTCGAGAGCGGCGATGTCATCGCCGTTGTCGAGTCGGAGAAAGCCGCCTTCGAGGTCGCCGCCGAGGGCGATGGCATCCTGCTGAGTATCGACTGTGCCGCTGGCGACGAGGCCAGGGTGCTGGACGCCATCGCCTGGATCGGTGAAGCGGACGAAACCATCCCTGCAAAGGCAGCGGCCACAGCCGTCGACCTTTCTGCCGCGCCTCGACCTGTTTCTGTTTCCGCGAAATCCCGGTCTTCGGGATCCCCGGACACACGTCCCACCGCCGGGCGAACCTTCGCGTCGCCCTCGGCGAGACGCCTGGCGCGGCAGCTCCTGGTCGACCTGGCACGAGTGGCGGGGTCCGGTCCGTCGGGCCGGATCATCCGCCGCGACGTTCTCGCCGCCGCCCTGTCGGCTGCCGGAGGCACTCCAGTTACCGAACCGACGGCCGAACCCGACATCGAAGGCGGCGATCGCGTGGTACCCCACAACCGTCGACGCGCCGCCATCGCCGAGCGCATGACCGTCAGCGCCCGTAGCATCCCGCACTTCTATCTGTTCGGTGACATCGATGTCACCGACGCCCGGATCTTCCGAGCTGGCTTTGCAGACGCGTCGATATCCCTCAACGACCTCATCATTGTCGCCGTGGCACGCGCCCTGCGCCAACACGGTCGCTTCAACGCCCACGTGGGCGCCAGCGGCATCGTGCTCAAGGCGGGATGCCATGTCGGTATTGCCGTGGCCGTCGATGACGGCATCCTCGTCCCTGTCGTGAAGGACGCCGATGGCCTCTCTCTGACAGCCGTCGCCGAAGGCCGGCAACAGCTGATCGAAACCGCCCGTGCCGGCGTCGTCTCCCCGAAGCCTTCTCCCACCTTTACGATCACCAGCCTCGCCGGCCAGGGCGTCGAGCGGTTCCTGCCGCTCATCAACCCGCCGGAGTGCGCCATCCTCGCCGTGGGCCGCAGCGGCGAACGGGTCGTCGCCGTCGACGGCGCCGCCGTCATTCGCGAGCAGATGACGGTATGCCTGGCCTGCGACCATCGTGCCGTGGACGGCGCTGGTGCCGCCGCCTTCCTGCAGTCCGTACGGAAGAGCCTCGAGAACCCGCGCCGGCTCGCCACGACCGGTGAGTCCGAGGCATGACAGACGGGCCGATCCTCGCTCTCGGCGAGGCCCTCGTGGAATTCATGCCGGAGCCGATGGGCGACACCATGAGTGGCGCTTCTCACTGGCACAAATACGCTGGCGGCGGTCCTGCCACGTACGCCGCCGCCGCCGTTCGCTGTGGACACGACGCCGCCCTGATCACCCACGTGGGCGAGGATCCATTCAGTGAGTACATGATCGACGCCCTCGTGGGGGAGCACGTGGATGTGTCGGCCATCCGCCGCGTCGAAGGGCGGCAGATCGGCCTCTGCTTCCATGAATGCATCGACGGCCACACCAGCTTGGTCTTCCATCGGCGTGACTCGGCGGCGACAACGCTGCAGCCCAGCGATATCAGCTCCGAGCTCATCTCCGCGGCTGCCGCACTGCACGTACCCGGCACGACGATGCAGATCAGCCCGTCCGCCCTCGCGGCGTCACAGGCCGCCATCGACACGGCGAAGGCCGCCGAGGTTATCGTCTCCTTCGACCCCAACATTCGCGCCATCCTGGGGGGAACGGAGACGACCGCGGCCTTCGAGCAGGCCCTGGCCGTGGCCGACGTCGTCACACCGACTCTGGAGGAGGCTACAGCCATCACCGGCAAGGAGGATGCCGTCCACGCCGCTCGCGAGCTGCGTGCCCGAGGGCCAAAGCTGGTGGCGGTAACCCTGGCATCGGAGGGTTGCGTCGTGCTGGCGGAGGGTGACACCGAACCGGTGTACTGTCCCGGGTACGAAGTCGACGTGGTGGAACCCACGGGAGCCGGCGACTGCCACGCTGCTGCCACGATGGTCGGCTACCTGGCCGGATGGGATCCGGCCCGTATCGGTGCCTTCGCCAACGCTGCCGGCGCCATCGCCGTCACCGCCATGGGTCACTTCGGCGATGCTCTGCCGACGCTGGCTCGCATCCAGGCGTTGATCGAGCGAGGACCGTCAGCCTGAGGCCGAGTCCCGCAGTCGCGTCGTGGTCACCGTCGCCGCTGCCACTTCGTCGTCGTCCATCAGCAGCGGATGGTACTGACCCGCCGGCCACAGATCGAGCTGATCGAAGGCGTGGTCATGCCCGGCCTGCCCGCTCTGTCCCGCCAGCATGCAGCCCCTGGTCTCCAGCGACGACATGTCGGCGACGAAGCGATAGCTCGGACCTCCCGTCACCTCCAGCCGCGACTCCGCCTCCCGGCTGGCGCGATTGTTGACCACGCCGTTGCCTCCCTGACACGGCACGGGCGCCGGCTCGAGAATTGCCCGCGCCGCCTCGGTACGGGCGGCAGGATGTCGCAGCACCATGAACTGCACCCGGTCCCAGCGCCAGGAGCGGGCCGTCGATCCCAGGGCACGCTCCAGGTAGTCGAGGGTATCTCCACCGGCGACAGCCACCATGGCAGTGAGATCGCCCTGAAAGAACCCGGGCGAACGGTGGCCGAGCAGGAGATGCCGCGTCAGCCCGCCTGCATTGCCGGCGTTCAGTTGCGCTGTAAACGAATCGAGAACCGCCTGGCCGACGCATTGGACGAGCCGCGGCCAGAACAGCGCCCAGATCGTTGCCCCCACCTGATCCCCGTCGTAGCGATGGTTCCACCGCCGCAGCCATTTTGCCATGGTCCTGAGGCGCTTTGTCCGACCCATGTACCTGGCCGCCGACGATGACAGCTCTTCGGCACGCAGAGAAAGATTGTCATTCTGCAGATCTCCCACCTGCTTCGGTGTCAGCAGCTCCCCCCTACCCAGAGCCTGGGCGATGCGGTCGTGCCGATACCCGTCGGCATAGGTCCCGTAGAGACCGTCGAGTGACTCCGGTGGAGCCGGCGGGTTGTTCGCTGACGCCACCCAGCCTCGCACCGGGTCGTAGTCACCGGGTAGGGCTGGCGAGTTCCGGTAGCCCTGCCACACGTGATCGGCGTCGCCGCCGGGACGTGTACCCCGCGTCGCCACGGCTCTCTCGGGTACCGAGCCACACATCTGATAGCCGAAATGCCCATCAGCGTCCGCCAGAACGGCATTCCACAGGGACAGGCGCCAGCGCGAGAATACCTGCCGCGCCTGGGCCACGGTGTCACACCGTCCCAGGTCGATCAGGGACTGCACGTCACCGATGGCCTCCTGCCCCAGCCAGCGCAGCGTGATCGGTCCGTCACCCTCCGGGTCGACGTCGGGGATGAAGCTGTTGATCACGGGTCGCCCGTCTGCGGTACAGTGCACGAGTTCTGTCACCGGATCGGCACCCGCCACCTCGATGGACTCGTACCTCGTCGTGAACTGCTCCCAGCCCCCTGTCGTGCGATACCGCGAGGGACTGTCCGGATCGGTCTGTTCGTGGTAGAGATCCCGCGTGGAGGTGACGTTGTTCGTCCGCCCCCAGGCCAGGCCGCGAGTGCGACCGAACACGACCCATGGGGCTCCCGGGTAGGCAGGTCCGATGACGTCGGTGCCCGCTCCGCTCAGGTGTTGCTCGTACCACATGTCGGGAAAGGCCACCGGCCAGTGTGGATCGGCGGCGAGCACGGGGCCACCCCCGTCGACTCGTGACGGGCCGGCAACCCAGTTATTGGAGCCCGGTGTAGCGGCCGGAGAATCCGCTTCAGCGGCGCCGCCGGGAGCTGTGCCACCGCGTACCCGGGCAGCGCCCCCCCAGTCCGGAACGATGTAGGACACGGTTTCCGGCGTCAGGAACCACGCTGCCACGTCGGGCCCGGTGTGTCGCTGCAGTCGCTCCGCCGCCACCAGCTGACTGAGGCGTCCCGTCAGGGTCCACCAGAAGTAGCGCAGGATGGCCAGACTGTCCGTCACCTGCCACGGCTCCGGCTCGTAGCCCAGCAGATCGAACTCGAGGGGCAGGTTGTCGCCCACGTGCTCGATCCAGGCGTTGACACCGGCAGCGTATCCCGCCAGCGCCGCTTCCGCCTCCGCACTCAACGCCGGCGCCTCCACCTGCTCGGCGATGCGGCGAAATCCGAGAGTCCTGTGCTCGCGATCCGTGCGGATGTGGTCGGCACCGAGCACGGCCGCCAGCCGTCCGTCAGCGATCCGACGCCTGTAGTCCAGCTGCCACAGGCGATCCTGTGCCTGGGCGACACCGGCGGCAAAGCCGAGGTCGGCAACGTTGTCGGCGAAACAGTGGGCTACACCCCATCGGTCGCGATCGACACGCGCCTCGCCGCCGAGAGCCCCGGCGGTGACCGTCGCCCGGACGTCGCTGTGCTTGCCCGCGACCACCTGTCGCTGCCAGCGTCTGTAGGTTGCCTGCCGGACACCCCGCAGGCGACAAACCTCCTCCACGGTGCGATCCCCGCGCAGGACGGCGATCACCGCCTCGATCCTCTCGGTGGATGTCGCTCTTGCGGCCATTGAGACCTCTTGGTTGAGTTGTGACACCAGCTTGCCGCGACTACGCTTGTCGCCGGCTACGCTGCCCGTGCCTGTGAATCTCAACACAAGCAATATCGAGAGACCACCTTGAGCCAGACCCGACCCAATATCCTCTTCATTCTCATCGACGACATGGGCTGGACCGACCTGTCCTGCTGTGGATCCGAGTACTACGAAACTCCGAACATCGACAGCCTGTGCGCTGAGGGTATGCGCTTCACCGACGGCTACGCTGCCTGTCCGGTCTGTTCGCCGACGCGGGCCAGCCTGCTCACCGGCAAGTATCCGGCCACCGTGGGTATCACGGACTGGATCCACTGGGGCGACGCCCGGCCCGCGCCTCGGGGCCGTGTCATCGACGTACGCTATCTGCGAGACCTGCCCACATCTGAGACGTCCATCGCCAGCGCCCTGCGCGATGGTGGGTATGCCACCTGGCACGTAGGCAAGTGGCATCTCGGCGGCAAGGGTCACCTGCCGCAGGATCACGGCTTCGATGTCAACGTCGGCGGCTGCCACATGGGATCACCCGGGCAGGGCGGCTACTTCAGCCCGTGGACGATCGAGCCCCTCGTCGAGGCGGACGTGCCGGCTGAAACGTACCTGACCGACTACCTGACGGATCGCGCCGTCGATCTCATCGATCACGTGGGTGAGACGCCCTTCTTCCTGAACCTGTCCTACTACTCGGTGCATACGCCGATTCAGGCCAAGGCGGAGCGGATCGCTCGCTACGAGGACAAAGCCAGGCGGCTGGGGCTGGATCGCTTCGACACCTTCGTCGAAGGCGAGTTCTTCCCCTGCGAGCACAAGAAGGGACACCGGGTACGGCGACGACTGCTGCACTCCGACCCGGTGTACGCAGCCATGATCGACTCCCTCGACGAGGGTATCGGGCGAGTTCTGGCGGCGCTGGAGCGCAACGGCAAGGCCCGGGACACGATCGTCGTGTTCACCTCGGACAACGGCGGACTGGCCACCTCCGAGGGATCACCCACGTGCAACGCGCCTCTGGCGGAAGGCAAAGGCTGGATGTACGAAGGGGGCACACGTGAGCCGCTGTTCGTCCGCTGGCCGGAACAGATCGCCGCGGGCAGCTCCTGCGCGACACCGGTGACGAGCCCCGATTTCTACCCGACCCTGCTGGAGGCCGCCGGCCTGCCCCTGCGGCCCGAGCAGCACGTGGACGGCGTCTCCATTCTGCCCCTGCTGCGCGGTGGCGACACCCTCGAGCGTGAGGGGATCTTCTGGCACTACCCCCATTACGGCAACCAGGGCGGTACGCCGGGCTCGTCGGTCCGCTGCGACGACTGGAAGCTGATCGAGTTCTTCGAGGACGGCCGCCGGGAGCTCTACCATCTGAGAGACGACATCTCTGAAGAGCGCAATCTCGCCGCCGACCATCCCGACATCGAGCGCGACCTGTACGAACGCCTGGCCGTCTGGCGCGAGTCGGTGGAGGCGAAGATTCCAGAGCCGAACCCGGCTTGGAATCCCTGATAGAAAGAGAGAATCCTGTGTCATCCGATGCTGCCAACCTGCGCGCTGCCGTGATCGGCTGCGGTGGCCGTGGCCGCGCTCACGCCGAGGGTTACGCCGTCGACGAGCGCACCACCATCGTCGCCTGCGTCGATCCGGTACCTGAGGCACGTGACGCCTTCGCCGAGTCCTTCCATGTGCCACAGACCTATGCTGACTACCACGAGATGCTGCGCGTCGAATCACCCGACCTCGTCAGCGTCTGCACCTGGCCGCACTTCCACCGCGAGATGATCGAAGCGTCCGCCGAGTCGGGCGCCCGCGCCATCCTGGCGGAAAAACCGATGGCCCCCACGTGGGGTGACGCCAGAGCCATGCACCAGGCCTGCATCGATCGTGACGTGCTGCTCACCCTCTGCCACCAGCGTCGCTTCGGCGACACCTTCCAGACGGCGCGCAAGCTCATCCGCGATGGCGCCATCGGCGACCTGCGCCGCATGGAGACCTCCTGTCCCAACCTGTTCGACTGGGGCACACACTGGTTCGACATGATGTTCTTCTACAACGAGGAGACACCCGCCGAATGGGTCCTCGGCCAGATCTCCGTCGATGCACAGAGCGAGGTCTTCGGCGTCCGGCTGGACACCAGCGGCATCGCCTGGATCCGCTTTGCCAACGAAGTGGAAGGATTGATGGTGACGGGTGAAACGGGCTTCGGCAACGTGAACCGATTAATAGGTACCGAGGGCATCGTCGAGCTGATACCGGGCGGCAGGACCGAACACCCGTTGCGTCTGTTCCGTGATGGCGCCTGGACCGATCCTGACAGGACGGTGGGCGTACCCGTGCCCGAACACACCATCGCCAGTGTACGCAACCTGGTCGACTGCCTGGAAAGCGACGACGAACCGGAGCTGTCCAGCCACCGGGCACTGCGTGCCACCGAGCTCATCTTCGCCACCTACGAGTCGTCACGACGACGGGGACGTGTTGTGCTGCCTCTCGATGTCGACGACTCGGCCCTGTTATCGATGTTGGCCGACGGCACGATTGGCGGCGGCCCGCAGAATGAACAGACCTCGTGAAAGGAGCCTGCCCGTGACCAGCGCCCGCGCCGTCTGCCGCAACTGGCGTGACTCGGACTCATATCTCGGCCACGACAACGCCATCGTCTGGCCCATCCTCAACCGGCCGAAGGAGGAAGCTGCGTCCTCCCCCTTCGACTGCCTGTCGCACCTGAGCGGCTTTGCCGGACACTCGGTACAGGGTGGCAAGAGCTCCGACTACCACGCCCACGACAACGCCGAGCAGTACTACTACATACTCTCGGGTACCGCCGATGTCCGCATCGGCGACGACACCTGCCCCGTGAGCGAGGGCTCCGTCGCCTACTTCCCGCCGGGTGTGGGCCATCAGCTGATCGGCGACCGCAACCCGGACTGGATGCAGTACCTCATCATCTCCTGTCCCGTGCCCGACGAGAAGCTGGGAGAAGGCAAGCCCATCGGTCAGCCCCGGGTCCTCAACTGGCGCGACGCCTCGCCGAACATGGGAGACCACGGCAAAGCCGTCACCTGGCAGCTGCTGGAGCGGCTCGACACCGACGAAAGCGGCACCGATCAGCCCTGCCTGCTGTCCTTCTGGTATCTCGCCCGCCAGGCGGTTGGCATGGGTCACGCCTCCGACTACCACCAGCACGACGACAAGGAACAGATCTACTACATCCTCGAAGGTGAGGGTACCGTCGTGGCCGGCTTCGACGCTTTTCCCGTGAAGACCGGCGATGCCGTCTACCTGCCACTGGGTGTGCCCCACGTGATCCTCAACGACCGCCACGAGGGCTGGTTGTCTTACCTGGTCGTGAGCTGACACGTGGCCTTCGACACGCTGATCACGGGTTGCCGCGTCATCGACGGCAGCGGCAATCCCTGGTTTCGTGGCGACGTTGCTCTCGCCGGCGATCGTGTGGCCGCCGTTGCCCCGCCCGGCTCGCTCCCGCCAGCTCAGGCTCGAATCGTCGTCGATGGCACCGGCGCCGTCGTCTGCCCCGGATTCATCGACATCCAGAGCCACTCCATCTATCCGCTCATGGTGGACGGTCGCTGCGTGTCGAAGATCACCCAGGGCATCACCACCGAGATCATGGGGGAAGCCTTCACACCGGCACCGGTGACCGGTCGCAACGAGGGCGGCATCAGCACCCAGATCCACGGCGATGCCGTAGCCCACTGGGTCGAACCGTCGAAGGGCTGGACGCGCTTCGCCCACTGGCTCGAGGCCTTCGAAGCCGCCGGCGTGTCTCCCAATGTCGGATCGTACCTGGGAGGAGGAACGCTGCGCAAAGTCGCTCTGGATATGGATGACCGCCCGGCGGGTCCTGGCGAGCAAGACCTCATGCGTCGTGTCATGGCCGAAGCCATGGAAGATGGCGCCTTCGGTGTCTCCTACGCCCTCATCTACCCACCGGACTGCTATGCCGACACGGACGAGATCGTCCACGTCTGCGAGGTGGTGGGCCAATACGACGGCACCTACATCACGCACCTTCGCTCAGAGGCAGGTGAGATCTTCGGCGCGCTCGACGAGGCCTTCGAGATCGGCGTGCGCGCTGACGTGCCGGTGGAGATCTATCACCTGAAGGCAGCGGGGCGGGACAACTGGGACAAGATGCCGCGGGTCATCGAGCGCATCGAGGCCGCTCGTGCGGGTGGCCTCGACGTTACGGCGGACATGTATCCCTATGCCGCCTCGGGCACGGGACTGACGTCGGTGCTGCCGCCCTGGGCCATGGCAGGTGGCCGGCTCTACGAGAATCTGCAGGACCCGGCACAACGCGAGCACATCCGCGCCGCCGTCACCAGACCTGACGGCCGCTGGGAGGCGATGGTCAGCCAGCACGGCGAGGACGGCGTCATGCCCATCGGCTTCCAGCAGGCAGAGAACCAGCAGTACGTGGGCCGCAAGCTGTCCGAGATCTGCCGCATGCGGGGACAGCACTGGTTCGACGCCGTGTGTGATCTGGTCCTGTCCGAACGCCAGTCGATCAGCACCATCTACTTCTCCATGACGGAGGACAACCTGCGGCTGCAGCTGCAGCAACCGTGGATCAAGGTGTCCACCGATGCGGGCGGCTACGACCCGGTCTGGGGTAAACCCTTCGGACCGGTGCATCCACGCGGCTACGGCACCTACCCGAGAGTTCTGGGCCGCTTCGTCCGCGAACTGAACGTACTCAGCCTGGAGGATGCGGTGCGTAAGATGACATCTGCTGTGGCCGATCGCCTGGGCCTGCGGCAGCGGGGTCTGCTGCGGGAAGGTATGCTGGCCGATGTCGTCGTCTTCGATCCGGAATCCGTTACCGACAACGCGACCTTCGAGGACCCCCATCAGCTGTCGCGGGGCGTCAATCACGTGTGGGTGAACGGCGTGCAGGTTGTGTGCGATGGCGCGCACACGGGGGCGACGCCGGGGCGTTTCGTGCGGCCCTGGGATTGAGCCCCGCAGCCTCAGGTGGTGGCCGCCGAGAAGGCCTCCCAGTGGGCGTCGCTCATCGAACCGAGAGCGAAGAGCGACACGCCGGACGCACCGGACGCGCCCGACACTTCAATCGCCTGGCGCAGATCGCCTGGGTCGAGAGCCGGGACGAACAGTCCGCTGTAGAGTGGCTTGGTCACGCCCGTCTCCTGCATGCGCGACAGACCGGCCTGGCAATGTGAGCCGATCCAGGCGATGTCCTCCCCGTAAAATGACTGATAGAGCATGGGCAGGACGCCGTCGACCTGCCACCGGTGCCATTGCTGACGCACGTGCCGCCAGTTCGGGAATACGGCCGCCGTCATCTGCTTGCCTGCCGCCCGTCCGACGGGCACGAGCACGTCATTGACGAGGTCAGTGATGCGGTCACAGCGAAACTGGCGCCATTCGTCGTTCTGTGCCGGGTCGTCCAGTCCGGAAACATCGATCCCGGTCTCGTGCCGAAACCCCTCGCGGCAGACCTCGCAGTAGCAGTAGTCGTATTCCGGGTACTCGCGATCCTGCACGATGCCATACTTCGGCTGCAAGGCCTCGGCGAGGATGACATCGGGAAAGCGGATGTAGTCGAGGTGGATGCCAGCGAGACCGTCCATGGCAGCCAACTCCCCTACTCGCCGTCGCAGGAACTGGTGCACTTCGGGTCGCGACGGGCACAGGAATCTGTAATACCCGACGTACGGTGGCTTCACGGCTGTTGACTCCCCCCGCCCGTTCACACCGTACCATTCCGGATGAGATTCATGAATCTCGGGGATGTTGCACGTCATCGTGTGCATCCAGGCGTGGATCTCCAGATCGGCAGCGTGCGCCAGCGGGATCAGTCGTTCCAGCAGGACTTCGGTCACCGGCAGATGGTCGCTCGCCCACCAGGCAACGTGGCCGTTGAACACCTCGGGCAGGATCGCGTGGACGCCCGAGGCGCGCATGCCCTCGAAGATCCTCTTCCAGTCCTCCTCCGTGTTGTCTGGCATCGGACCGAACCAGCACCAGTTCTTCATCCCTCTCCTTTCGCGCGGGTATGTCCATCGAGTATACTCGGAAAACCGGTGCTCGTCTCCATCCTCTTCAGGAGCCACGTATGAATCGCGTCCGACGTCCGCTGATCCTCACCATGCTGCTCGCCAGTACCGCCGCGGCCTGGGCATCGCTGGCCACGATCGACGAGAAGGCCCCCGACTTCGAGCTCACCGCCGCCGACGGAAAGACCTACATACTGTCTGACTTCAAGGGCAGGCACGTGGTGCTCGAGTGGGTAAATTTCGGCTGCCCCTTCGTGCGCAAGCACTACGACAGCGGTAACATGCAGGCGCTGCAGAAGACCTATACCGACAGCGGCGTCGTCTGGTTGTCCATCAGCTCCTCGGCCCCCGGCAAGCAGGGACACTACACCGGCGAGGCCCTGCAGGCGCAGCTGAAGAAAGAGAAGGCAGTTCCCACCGCCTACCTCGTCGACGAAACCGGCAAGGTCGGTCACCTGTACGGCGCCCTCACCACACCCCACATGTACGTCATCAGCCCGGAAGGCAGGCTGGTCTATGCCGGGGGTATCGACAACATCAAGTCGACGAAGGTCGCCGACATACCCAAGGCGACCAACTACGTTGCCGAGGCCCTGGACTGCTGCCTGGCGGGGACGGAAATCTCGCAGAAGACGACCGCGCCGTACGGCTGCTCAGTCAAGTACGCCAACTGATCCCCACGTGGCTGAAACGTACAACTTTCTCGTCGACACGTACGAGACCGAACGTCTGAAAACCCTCAGCGTCTGGTCCATGTTCGCCGACGGTGACCTGGGGGCGCGGCCCCATGCCGTCGATCGACGGGGGCGCAGCTTCCTCGAACAGATGGTCCACCAGTGTGTCAGCGAGAATCTCTGGTTCTGCAACATCCTCGGTATCGATGTCGATGCGCCTCCCCTGCCCGATGAGGAGACACGCCTTGCCTTCCTGCACCGCTATGCCGATGACTCGGCGCGCCGGACAGAGGCGTTGCGCCAGCAGGAGGAGGACTGGTGGTCGGCAGCGGTCGCGTTTTTTGAGGTCGAGCGCTCCCGGGCCTGGGTGCTGACGCGACGCCTGGCGCACACCGCCCACCATCGCGGCCAGCTCAGTCACCTGCTGCGCGCCCTGGGCCGCGACCTGCACAGCACCTACGGTCCCACGGCCGACACCGGGGGACTGCCGGCGACGGGCGCCCCCACGATCTATGCCTACGCCGACGTCGATGAGCTGCTCGAGGCCGAGACGCGTGGAGGTAACGCGGCACCTCTGCCGAAGCCGACGGGCGACGTCACCGAACGCCCCGAAGTGAACGCGAGCCGCTTCGACCAGCAGATGTCGACCTCGCCGTCAGGGGACGACCTGGCCTGGCATGCGCCCGGCGACGCACCGCTGGAACTGGGCGGTTTCCCCTGGTTCGAGCAGGACCGGATCTACCGGCGCCTTCCGGCGGCGCCACCAGAGCCCCTGCCCGAAGCGGTGGACGGACTGGCGGGCCATACGGCAGGGGGTGTGATCCGCCTGCGCAGCAACAGTCGGCATGTGGCGGTACGTGTCGAACTGGCGGGGCCCGCGGGGATGAACCACATGCCCGCCACCGGCCAGTGCGGTTTCGACGTGTATGTTGGGCCACCGGGTCGTGAACGCTTTGCCGGCATCGCCAAGTACGATCACTCCCAGCTGCTGTACAGTGCGCAGCTCTTCGCCCAGCCCGAACCGCAATGGCGCGACCTCACCCTGCACTTTCCCCTGTACCAGGGAGTGCGGCGCGTGGAGGTGGGTCTCGACGTGGGGGCCCGGGTGGAGGCCTCGACGCCTCGGGCGATCCGGTCTCCGATCGTGTTCTATGGCACGTCGATTACGCAAGGTGGCTGCGCCGCCCGCCCGGGGATGGCCTACCCGGCGATCCTCAGCCGGCGGCTGCAGGCGGCCTCCGTCAACCTGGGTTTTTCAGGCAGTGGCAAGGGAGAACCCGAGGTGGCCCGGTCCATCGGTCTCATCGACGACTGCAGCCTCTTCGTTCTCGACTACGACGCCAACTGCCCGGACGCAGCACACCTGACACGTACCCTGCCGGTGTTCATGGACATCCTGCGACAACGCCACCCCTCTACACCGATCCTCGTCGTCTCCCGCCCCCCAACCGCTGGCGAGGCCTGGAGCCCTGCTGCCATCTCGCGCAGGCAAGAGCGATCTGCCGCCCAGCGGCAGGTGGTCGAGTTGCGCGCTGATGGCGGCGACACGGGGCTCCATTTCCTCGACGGCGGCGGCCTGCTGGGGGGTGACGACTTCGACGAGTGCACCGTCGACGGAACACACCCGACCGACCTCGGCTTTCAGCGTATGGCCGATGGCCTCGAACCGGTCATACGGCAGCTCCTCGGCCTTACCTGACGAGGACGAGTCGCCGCGTCGAAGTGCCGGCGCCGGTGAGCAGTCGGGCAAAGTAAACACCGCTGGCCACGGCCCGGCCCCCGTCGTCGCGCCCGTCCCAGCGGATACTGCGCCCTCCCGGTGCTGCCGATCCCCGCAGCAGGGTACGAACCCGCATCCCGGCCAGGTTGTGTATCGTCAACCGCACCTTCGTATCCGAGTGCAGCTGCAGGGGCAGCACGACGCCGGCATTGAAGGGATTCGGGAAGGGGATCAGCAGCCGACTGGTCGCCGGGAGGGACTGACCGACGCCTGACTCGACGGCGGTGATCGTGCGTTGAGCCACCACCACGAGACGTTTCGGCTTCTGCCCGGTGTCGATGGGCCCCGCCAGGAGACTACCGGTATCGACGTCGTAGATGTAGAGGCCGGCAGCAAAATCGAACTCGAACGTGCCATCGTCGGCCACGATCAGGCGGTTGTCGTCGATGACGAGGTCGTTGATCCGTCCTCCGGTCAAGCCCGTCAGGGGGGCCCCCGCCGTACGCGCCAGCAGATCGACTGGGACGACGTGAAACGCCTCGCCGGCCTGCACGGCGGCATACCCCTGCCGGTTGGACCGCAGGGCGATCCCCTGCACGACCCCCCCGAGCTCGGCGGCTGTGAGCAGGACCCGTCGACCCCTGCTGACCGGGTCCAGCTCTTCGATGCCCTCACTGGTCGGTACGATGAGACGTTCGCCCAGCCCCAGCAGACAAGTGGGGGCCAGACCGCCCAATTCGAGCCCCTGGAGGCCCGGAGTGGCAGGTTCCATGTCGAGGGCAGATTCCGTGCGCATGTCAATGACGGCGATGGTACCCGTGGGCGCTCCCAGGCGCTCACACAACACGTAGAGGCGATCTCCCCGACGGATCATCTTCGTCATGTCGGGATTGCCGTCTGTGTCCAACGCACTCAGATCGATGCGGGCCTGGACCTCACCGCTGTAGGCGTCGACACGCACCACCTCACTACCGCCGTGGAGAGATATGTAGAGCTCATCGTCCGGGAGAGCCACAACATCCCGCGGATCGCTGCCGGGGCCGGTGGAAAACTCGATGGCGGGGGCGAGCCAGGCGGAGGGGATCAGGACGAGAAGCTGGTCCCGACCCTCGCCCTGCAGGATGTAGACACGGTTGTCCTGGAATCGTAGCCTGACCCGGGTGTGCAGTGCCGGCAACGCGGGACGCACGATGTCGGAGCGGCTGCCGAGCAGTGCTCCCCTGCCCGAGGAGCCCCCCGCGGTGGCGACGAAGACATCCGCCGCCCGCGCTTCTGTCAGCCACACCACGGTCAGGGCGCTGAGCAGGACACAACAAAAAACGCCGCCCCGGCGACGAGCCAGGGCGGCGTTGCTTCTCATGTCAGCGCCGATATCGCGAGTGTCCGATCCGTCGTCAGCGCTCTTCGCGATACATGACGTGCTTGCGCAGGGTCGGATCGTACTTCTTGATCTCCATGCGCGCCTGCTGGTTCCGGCGGTTCTTCGAAGTGTAGTACGTGTGACTGCTCTCGGTGCTCTTCATAGCGATCTGATTGCGGGGACCGGTCTTAGCCATGGGATACCTGCCGTATAGCGATGGTGACGATGGAACGAATTTGCGAGTACTACCTTGAACCGCAATAAGATAAGGGTCTGCCCCCTGACCCGCCAGAGAACGGTCCTGCGATGAATCCGCGCCCAGGCTCCCGCCTCCCTGGTGGCGTCGCCCAGGCCCTGGCGGCGGTGCTGTTGTGGTCGACGGTGGCCTCCGCCTTCAAACTGACGCTGCGCCACTTCGAACCGGCTCAGCTGTTGCTGGTCAGCACAGGCGTGTCGACCCTGTTGCTGGGAACAGTCCTGCTCCTGCGGGGCCAGGCGCGCCAGGTGGCCGCCCTCCCGGGCGGTGTCTGGCTGCGTTCCGCCGGACTCGGTCTGCTGAATCCCTGCCTCTATTATCTGATTCTGATCGCCGCCTACGCCCGCCTCCCGGCGCAGCAGGCCCAACCCCTCAACTACACCTGGGCCCTCGTGCTGGCCTGGCTGTCGGCCCTGCTGCTCGGCCAGCGCCTGCTGCGCTGGGACGTCATGGCCGGCTTCATCTGTTATGCCGGTGTCCTCGTCGTGGCCACGCGCGGCGACGTGCTGTCCCTGCGGTTCGACGATGGTCTCGGTGTCGCCCTGGCTTTGGGCAGCACCGTCATCTGGGCCCTCTACTGGGTGGCCGTCACCCGCGACGATGTCGACCCGGTTCAGCGACTGTTCCTCAATTTCCTCCTGGCCATGCCGCCGGTGACCATTGCCTGTGTGATCCTGTCAGAGTTTCCACCTATGTCGTGGCGCGGCTGGGCCGGGGCGGCCTACGTGGGTGTGTTCGAGATGGGCCTGACCTTCGTGCTCTGGCTCAGCGCCCTGCAGCGTGCCCGCAATGCAGCCCGGGTCGCCAACTTCATTTTCCTCAGTCCCTTCCTGTCCCTGGTCCTCATCCACTATCTAGTGGGCGAGTCCATCGAGCCGGCCACTGTTCTCGGCCTCGCCATCATCATCATCGGCCTGCTGCTGCAGAAGTGGGGTACTCGGCGTCAAGCGGATGCCGGCACCCCTGCCATTCCTCCTCAACAAGAGACCTGTAAGCCATGAGCAAACGTCCTCTCGGTATCACTGTACTGGCGGACTTCATCCTCTCCGAGGGCGTCGACGCCGTGCTCGACAACATCGTCGACCGCGCTGGCGCTGCCGCCGTCGCTCTCAATCCCACGGTGACCGCTCCAGCGTCCGAGGGACAGGGCAGCTGGCAGCCGCCATCCGACGCCGGAGCCAGTCCGCGGCTCTTCGATCGCCCCCTCTTCGGCGAGCCGGGCCTGTGGGTGCGCAGCGCCCCCAGCTACGTGCCGGACGAGAGTTGCTACACCGACAGCCCCTACCGGCCGCGTCCGGCCGACGACCTGACCGAGTCACACGGGCATGTGGTCGACCGGTTCATCGACGCCGCCGTCGACCGTGGACTGGAGGTCTACTTTCAGGTGAGTGGCCAGTCGGCACGGGGCATGCGGGACGAGGACCGGCCCCGGCTCCCGGATGGCGGCACTCCAAAGCGCATGGCGGATACCGGCTGCCTGGCAAGCCCGGCCATCCGCGCGTATCTCCGTGGCTATGTGGCCGATCTGGTGGCCCGGTACCCGAAGATCAGCGGCTTCCGGCCGGACTGGCCGGAGTACCCTTGCTACATGCTGGACGAGGCGTTTCAGGATTTCAGTCCCCACGTGCGACGCTGGGCGCTGGAACGCGGCTGGGCCTTCGATGAAGTACAGCGCGAGGTAACCGCCCTCTACGACTACCTGCATGGATCCTTGCGCAACGAAGACCTGGCGGCTTTCGCCTCCGGAGACCGCGGCGCCGGCGAGGGCCTGGCGCTGTTGCGCCGTTTCCCCGGCGTCTTCGACTGGCTGCGATTGAAGTCGGCCCTGTCCGTCGATATGGTCAGCCACTGGCGCGAGATCCTCGACGCCACCGGGCGGGATGGCCTGAAGCTGTCAGCCAACGCCTTCATGCCGCCTCTGACGCTGCTGACGGGGTTCGATTTCGCCGGCGCCGGCGCCTGGTGTGACGCGGCCTCTCCCAAGCTCTACACGATGCACTGGACGGTGATGGTGGAATTCTGGGGGCGGCAGCTGCTGGCCCACAACAGCGGCCTAGACGAGCGCCTGCTCGTACACGCTCTGGCCAACCTGTTCGACCTCGGCGACGTGCCCCCGGGTGACTCCCTGAAGGCCTTCCACTACCCCGAGCCGGACGAACCCCATCCCATCAGCGACGACGTGCAGCGGCGACGGATGGCAGCGGCGGTACGTCAGGCGGGGGGGCGCATGGCGGTAACCCCTCTGGTGCACGGCTACGGACCGCAGGACGACTTTCTCCGCCGCTTCCGGCTGGTCGCCGAGAGCGATACCGATGGCGCCTGGATCAACCGCTATGGCTACCTCAGCGACGCCAAGCTGGACGCTGTGGGTGATCTGTGGCGCGCGGGCGCTTGAGGCAGAACGAGAAAGCGCCCTCCCGGGAATCGGGAGGGCGCCGTGGAGCGTGCGTCGACTTGCCCTACTCTACCAGCGTCAGGATGGCCGTGGCCTGACCCTTGGTATCGCCCTGCCACGCTTCGAGGAAATTCCCGAAAAGTTTCTTG
>PBSR01000277.1 GCA_002726335.1 Gemmatimonadaceae bacterium | reverse complement strand
GGAACGTGTCGACCGTGTCCTGGGACGCCGAGGTTCCCACTGGTGCCCGCATGCTGTTTCGCTCCCGCAGCGGTGACGAGGTCGTGGAGGAGACGCACTACTTTGACAGCAAGGGCAAGGAGGTGACGGAACGGCGTTACAACAAGCTGATCAAGAGCTTCCGTGGCCCCATCGAGATCGCCATCAGCCCGGGCGCAGGATGGAGCGCCTGGAGCGAGGACTACCTTGAACCCAATACACCCTTCCGCTCGCCATCGCCGCGGCGCTTCATCCAGATCGAGGCTGAATTCCTCTCGGATGTGGCGGATGCCGCGGCAACTCTTGGCGACATCACCGTCGAATACACCCGACCCCTGGCCGGCACCGCCGTGGGCGAGGTCGTGCCGGCACAGACCGAACCAGGTGTGCGTCGGTCATTCTCCTATTTCGTGCATCCCACGTTCGATCGCCAGAACCTGGGCTTCGACCGCGTGCTGGTGGAATCGACCATCCCCATGGAGTTCGGCGAGCTGGCCATCGACGGTCAGCTGGTCGATGGGGTTGAGCACGAACTCGTGGAGGGTGGCTTCCGGCTGCACCTGCCGGCTACGATCGACGCCGCCGATCTGCTCGAGATTCAGTTTGACGCCACTGTGTTCCAGCGCACGCGGTTCCACACCACCCTTGAGTTTGACGGCACCGGTCAACAACTGCGGCAGGCCGTCGACCCGGGAGACGCGATTGCCGACCTGGGCGACGATTCCGACTTCGTCTCGCTACCCATCAAAGCCACTCTGTTCGCCAACCTGACGGTGTCATCCGGCGTCTTCACGCCCAACGGCGACGGCCTGCACGACGACGTGACGTTTTCCTTCGATGCCCTCAGGTTGACCAGCGCCCGGCCCATTCTGGCGCTGGTGTACGACCTGCAGGGTCGCCAGGTGCGTCGCCTGGAACAGCGGGGCGTGGCCGGGCACTACGACCTGTCCTGGGACGGCCTCGACGAGCAGGGCAACCTGTCGCCGCCGGGGCTGTATCTGCTTCGCGTCGAGGTTGTGGGGGATGCCGTCACGGGGTCCGCCACACGCGTGGTCGGACTGGCGTACTGATGCCTGACGCCCACAGAGCGGCGTCACTCACCGTACTGCTGCTCTGTCTGCCCGTGGCTGTAACGGCGCAGATGACCCGCTCACACATGACCGTTGCCGCCACGGTGCACGATCTGGTGTTGATCCCTGCCGGGACCTTCACCATGGGATCGGCTGGGGGTAAACCGGATGAGCAGCCCCCGCACCGTGTGTTTCTGAACGACTACTTCATCGACCGTTTCGAGGTGACCAATCGCCTCTACGTCGCCTTCCTCAACGATGGTGGCCGTCACGTCGATGTGGAGGGTCGCGCCTTCGTCGACGTGAGGGACCCTGATGCGGGGATCCGCCGGACACGTTCCGGCGACTATCGCGTCTCCCTTGACGCCTTGGCCGACAGTCCCGCGGGAGAGATCAGCTGGCTGGGAGCCTACGCCTACTGCAGATGGGCAGGACTGCGATTGCCCTCCGAGGCGATGTGGGAAAAGGCCGCCCGGGGCACTGACGAACGCACCTACCCCTGGGGCGAGGAGATCTCGCGCGACCGGGCCAACTATGGGAAGGAGGGTTGTTGCGGTGGTGACTCCGCCGACGGCTTCTTCACCTCGTCGCCGGTGGGCGAGTACGATCTCGGGATTTCTCCTTACGGCGTCCATGACATGGCGGGCAACGTCTGGGAATTCGTCAGCGACTGGTATGGCGAGAGCTACTACGCCATGAGCCCGGCAAGCCATCCGGAGGGTCCTGCCACCGGCCTCAACCGGGTGCTCCGTGGTGGCTCCTTCGGCAGCGAGTCCCGTCGATTGCGGACCACGGACCGCAGCGGGCTGCCGGAGACTCTCACGTACAGACAGATCGGCTTCCGCTGTGCCGCGATCGCCTCCACGTTGCCCGCAACCGTCGTCGCCCCGGAAAGCTGGGGCCGGTTGAAGGCAACCTTCTCAACCGAATCTGCTCAGTAGACGACGGGCACGACACGACGCTCGACCTGCCGGTCGGCGTCCCCCTCCAGGACCACCTCCAGGACGTACATCCCCGGCGGCAAGAGTCTGCCGCCGACACCGCGCCCGTCCCACGACAGGACGTGCTGCCCCGCGGTCACCAGGCGCTCCTGCTGGTGGGCGAGGCGGCCGGTCAGGTCGTAGAGGCGCAGGCTGAGGGGTCGCGGACTGAGGACATTGACCAGATCGATGTCCACGGTGAGTTCGTCGTTGATGCCGTCGCCATTGGCCGTCAGCACCGGCGGCAAGATGTCGATGCCGGCAAACACGTGGGCACTCACGGGGATGCTGACAACGGTCGAATTGCTCCCCACGTCGGGGCTGGCATCGCCGGCGTCGACTCGCTGACGGATCTGTTGCCCGTCACGGTTGGCCTCGAGAAACAGGTCGAAGCGCGTCGACTGGAGATAGACGGCGGTGGCGAATCGGACCTCCACAAGCTCGCCTGCACGTACCCGGCGTGGTAGAGCCAGGACGAACCCCTCCGCGGTGGGTGTCGCCACGGCGTCGATGCTGGAACCATCGATCTGTGTGTCGACAAACTCGAGATCCGTCGAGGCTTCGACAGCGAGACGATCGAAACCGATGGGGCTGTCCTCGGAGCGGAGGAAATAACTGAACTCCGTGCGCTGTCCCGGGCGCACCTGACTGGGTGTGACCTCACCGAAGGCTCTGCCTGCCAGAGGCGGCGAGAAGTCTACGGCAACCCAGTCGAGACTTGGTGCCCTGTCCAGCTCATCTGTGATCAGCAGGATGTTCAGCTCGAGATACCGTCGCGGGGAGGGCGACTGGAAACGCTCCCCTGAGACGCCGTAGGCCGTGCTCCATGGACTCCAGTCATCACCGGGGACCTGGGTCGTGTCGATGGGACCGCGGAAGCTCGGGATCAGTTTCCCCCAGGATCGCGCCGTGACCTCCTTCAAGTTCTTGTCACGATAGGTGAGCACTTCTTCCACCTGGTTGCCGGTGCGCGTGCGAATCTCTACACGAGTACCCGGAGGCGCGTCGGCCGCCCAACGCACGGCGTTGAGGTTCTTGCCCTCACCCAGATCGAGCAACGGTGAGGACAACCTGGCCTCTCTCGGGAAGCCCGCGCCGAAAACCTGCATCTCTTCCGTCCAGCCTGTGACCAGGCAGTTCCTCGCCGTAAAGGCCTGACTGGCGACCTCCGCTCCGAAGGCGCAGGCCGCGTCCCAGACTCGCCAGCGAAGGCGCACGAAACGAGCCGGGATGGGGTCGAAGTTGTGATCGGCCAGACCTCGCAGGCGCATCTCGTCCGTCGACCAGTCGGAGAAGTGCTTCGTCCACCGCCGCGTGCCGTCCGGAGACAGGGAGCCGTCGGAGGTAAGGATTTCGTAGAAGCGGTAGATGAAACTTCGGCGTGAGATGAACTGCGCCGTCGTGATGCCACCACCATTGCCTGAGCGCACGACGACGCCGTTGATGAGGCGTACCAGATCTGTCCAGAAGACAGCACCCAGGTCCAGGGTGATGTGGCCGAAGATGTCGAAGGCCGCCCGCGGTTCGTTGCGCTGCGAATAACGCGTGACCAGATCACCATCGATCAACGAGAAGGCGTTGCCCAGGGCCACCGCGTCCGCCCCCAGTTCGATGGCGGTGACGATCTCTATATTGCCGCCCTTGTCGAGCAGGTTGGTCAACAGGTTGTCGCCAAAGCCGGCCACTTCGATCTCCGTCAGTCTGGCACCGGGCACGAAAGTCAGCGGCTGCACACGCACGTAGCGGATCGGGGTGTGCAGGGGTTGATCCAGTTCGAAGGTGACGCGGTGCCGGTCGTTGGCTTTGTAGCGCTCACTGATCCGATAGACGAGAGTGCCCTCGATGGGATTGCCAACCACGTCCACGGCGGGCTCCCCGGTGGACAGCAGCAGGTCGAACAGCTCGAAGGGGGAGGCCGATTCGTCGAACTGCAGGGCGACGCGGTGGGCGGAGACGGCCCGACCCAGGTCGATCTCGATGAACCAGTCAGCCTCGGCAGCCGTGCTGTCGGGGGCCCAACCGGTGGTCGGATCGCCATCGAGCACGGCGGCAGCCTGAAATGCATTGGAGCCGGTCTTGTGGACCCCGCCTCCCAGTGCGGCAGCGTTCAGCGAGGCGTTGATGTTCTTGCGGATCTCGACGGGACGAAGCACGCCGTCCCTTCCCAGCGTGACGATACCCTGGGGGATGTCCCATGGCTGCCAGTCACTGGTACTGTCAAAGCGGAGTTCGTCGGTCTGGCCGGGATCACAGAACAATCCCAGGATCAGTGCGGTGAAAGCCAACCACAGAGTCATCGTGTGCATGGACATGACCAATTCCTTACCCGATCGCACCGACGATCGGCTCCCGTAGAGATGATACTCAATCGCGGCACAGGTGGCGACCTGAATGCACAGCAGGTCTTCACCCTTACCGGAGCCGAGGGTTATACTATCAGGCTGACAATGAGGAGAGTCGATGAACATGAGTTGGAGTAGAATCCTGACCCTGTTGGCGGCGTTGACAGGTATCGCCGCCGACGCCCCTCGCCCTGTAACCGGAGAGATGGTACCCATAGGCGACCCCGGGTTCCACCTGGATCTCTACGAGGTCACCAATCGGCAGATGGCCGTGTATCTCAATGAGATGGGTAACGAGCGAGTCAAGGGTGTGCCCCCCGTCGAGATGACGAGTGCCTATGTCCTCATCGAAGAGGCGGACGGCGTCTTCCGGCCAAAGAAAGGGTTTGACGAGCATCCGGCGACGGAAGTCTCCTATGCGGGTGCCAGGGGGTACTGCGAGTGGGCGGGCAAGCGGCTTCCCACCGAGGCGGAGTGGCAACTGGCCTGCGAGGGCCCGGAGAAGCTCACCTTCGCCTGGGGACATCACTTGCGCGTCGCCGGACCCGAAGCCTTGCCGCGGGCCAACATCTTCGGCGAGGCCGACGGCTTTCTCAAGACGGCGCCGGTGGGCAGTTTCCCGCACGGTCGCAGCGCCTACGGTATCTGGGATATGGGCGGCAATGTCTGGGAGTGGGCGATAGACGCCAACGGCAAACCCAGGCTCCGGGGGGGCTCCTGGGTGAACGGCAAGTCCCTGGCGGGTTGTGCCAAAAGCAACGACATGGGGTCGTCCCATTCCTACATCAAAGGCAACAGTGTAGGCCTCCGGTGCGCCCGCTAGGACCGCGGGCAGCAGCGACGGTATTGCTGGCAGGCGTTCTGGCACGGGTGATACCGCTGTCGGCGGGTCCGGCCAACACGCCTGCAAGACTACACTTCTCGGACCAGACGGCGGCCGCTGGTGTCGAAGTTCCAAATGTCTTCGGCGGCCAGCGGAAACGGCACATTCTCGAAGCTCACGGCAGCGGTGCCGCTTTCTTCGATTATGACGGCGACGGCCAGCTGGACCTGTACGTCGTCAATGGCTCTACCGCCGAGACTCTCGGTGCCGGACCGGGCAACGAAATGTTCCACAACGAGGGCTCGGGACGCTTCCTGCCCACCGGGACCGCCGCCGGGATCGCTCACCGGGGGTGGGGGGCCGGGGTCGCAGTGGGAGACATCGACAACGACGGGCAGGACGATCTCTACGTCACCAACTACGGGTCCAACATTCTCTATCGCCATGACCGCCAGGAAGTCTTTACCGACGTCACAGCGTCCTCCGGGACCGGCGGGGCCGACTTCAGTGCCAGTGCCGCCTTCTTCGATGCCGATCTGGATGGCGACCTCGACCTCTACGTGACCAACTATGTACGCTTCAGCCTGGACGACGTCCCCGAAGACCCGGCCTACGATGATCTCTGCATGTACCTGGGCGGAATCCGTGTGTACTGTGGCCCCATGGGAATGCCAGGGGCTGATGACCAGCTCTACCGCAATGACGGCGGTGGCAGATTCAGCGACGTCACGGCAGCCTCCGGAATCGGCGATGCCAACCAGTACTATGGTCTTGGGGTCGTGCCCGAAGACTTCGACGGTGACGGCCGAATCGACCTGTTCGTGGCCAATGACGAGACGGCCAACGTCCTGTTCCGCAACGACGGGGATCTGCACTTCACAGATGTGGCCACCGAGGCCGGTGTCGCCTTCAACGGCGACGGCGAGGCGGAGGCCGGCATGGGTGTCGATGTTGCCGACTATGACAACGACGGCGACCCCGACCTGTACGTGACCAACTTCTACGGCGAGACGAATACGTTGTACCGCAACGATGGCCCGTGGCAGTTCGCCGACGCCACGGTCGAGGCGGGTCTGGCGGCCCCGACGATCCCCCTGCTGGGATGGGGAACACACTTCTTCGATGCCGACCTGGACGGGGATCAGGACCTGTTCGTCGCCAACGGCCACGTCTACCCACAGGTCGACGTCACCGAGACAGGGGCACGATACGCCCAGCCGAACCAGCTGTTCCGCGGCGATGGTCAGGGCCATTTCAGCGACGCGACAGCGGCGGCGGGGCCGGGGCTGGCCGTCGTCAAGGTCAGCCGCGGCAGCTGCACCGGGGACTACGACGGCGACGGCGATACCGATGTATTCGTCGTCAACCTCAACGACACGCCAACGCTGCTGCGCAACGACACACCGGAGCCCGGCAACTGGATCGCCGTGCGGCTGGCAGGACCGGACCATCGGCCGGTGGCTGGCAGTCGTGTTCAACTGTATTCCGTCGCAGGGCAGCAGATGCAGACTCTCAATTCTGCGGCCGGCTATCTGGGATCCAGCGAATCAGTTCTGCGTTTCGGCCTGGGAACCGCCGACAACGCGCGACTCCGTGTGACCTGGCCTGATGGTTCGGTGTCGGAAGCGGATTCGCAGGCAGCCAACCAGATCGTCCATCTGCAACAACCGGCGCGGCCGTGAGAGCAACGATGTGGATGCTGATGGCGCTGGTTCTGCTGTCGGGCACCGTGGTTGAAGGAACGACCGTGCCGTTCACGCGAGGCATCAACCTGACCCAATGGCTGCAGGCACCCGGCGTCCGCCAGGTTCAGTTCAGCCGTTTCACCCGGGAGGACCTGGTCGACATCCAGTCCCTCGGAATCGACGTGATCCGACTTCCCGTCAATCTGCCCGGCATGACGGGCCCCGATCCGGACTTCACCGTCGACCCACTGCTGTTCTTCTTCCTGGATCAGATCGTTGACTGGACGGGAGAGCTCGGCTTGCAGCTCATCCTCGAGAATCACCCTGCGTCGCAGGCATCGACCGCTGCCGACGTCGATCGCTTCCTGCTGCCGGTGTGGCAGCAGATCGCCCGACACTACGCCGGTAGCGCCCCCCATCTGTTGTTCGAGATCCTCAACGAGCCGCACGGCATCGAGGATACATCCTGGCACGAGATCCAGCAGGCTGCCGTCACCGCAGTTCGTGCCATCGATGCGGCTCGTGTGATCGTCATCGCCCCGGGCAACTGGAGCAGCTATCGGAACCTGCGGCTCATGCCCACCTATGAAGACGAACACCTGATCTACACGTTCCACTTCTACGATCCCTTCGTCTTCACCCATCAGGGCGCCACGTGGACGACGCCCTCCATGTTGAGCCTTGCCGGCGTGCCCTTTCCCTTTGACGCAGCGCGGATGCCGGCTGTGCCGACGGCCCTGTCCGGCAGTTGGGTAGAGGGTGCGCTGACAGCCTATCGAACCCAGGGCAGGGCGGCTGATGTGGAGGCCCTGCTCGACATCGCTGCCGACTTCGCTCGGGAGCGGGATGTGCCGATCTTCTGCGGGGAGATCGGCGTCCACATCCCCAACAGCGATCCGCGGGACAGAGTATTCTGGTACGAGACGGTGCGCTCCCATCTGGAACGGCAGGACATCCCCTGGGTGATGTGGGACTACCAGGGCGGCTTCGGATTGTTCGAGGCGGGGACGGGGGAGCAGTTCGATTTCGATCTGAACGAGCCGTTGCTGGCGGCCCTCGGTCTGCGCCTGCCGCCGCAGGCGGAATTCGTGCAGCGTCCCGATACACAAGCCTTCTCGTTGTACAGCGATGTCATCGAGACCGGAATCGTGGAGAACAGCTGGATCAGCGCCGGCGAGCTCGACTTCTATTCTGAATCAGCCGCAGTCAGTGGTCGTTTCGGCATTTCATTGACCGATATCGATCGATACAACGCTGTGACCTTCGACTTCCGCCCCGATCGCGACCTGTCGCAGCTCGTGAGGGCCGGTTTCGCCCTGGAATTCCGTGTCCGCGGCAATACCCCCGGCACCGCCGTCGATGTCCGTTTCCTCGACGGGCATCACGCCGAACGAGGCGACCTGCCGTGGCGCATGCGGGTCACGGTGGACGAGTCTCTCACCGACGTCACCTGGGACGATTCCTGGCAGCTGGTACAGATCCCGCTGAGCTCGTTCCACGAGCACGGTGCCTGGGACGGTGACTTCCACGAGCCGCAGGGAGTGTTCGACTGGACCGACGTAGACCGCTTCGAAATCGTCGCCGAGCACCACGATCTGCTGGGCAATCGCCTGGCCTTTGACGACATCCGGATCGTGAGTGTGCCGGCAACCGTTGTCGCCACTACCGCCGGTGTACCGACGCTGGCCCGACTGTCGGAGAACTACCCGAACCCCTTCAATGGGGCCACGGTCATCCCCTTCGACCTCGACCGCACCACGACGGTTGACATGGCAATCTTCGACGCCCTCGGGCGGCGGCTGCGCACCCTCGTCGATGGGACCGTCGCCGCCGGTACACACCGAGCGCACTGGGATGGCCTGAACGATGCCGGCACGGCGGTCGCCAGCGGCACCTACTTCTACCGCCTGCAGTCGGCGGGGCGTACTGTGAGCCACCCCATGACCCTCCTCCGTTGACCACCCAAGACACCGAAACGAGATAGAGATGATCAAGATCGCCGAAGTCATGTCTCCCCATCCATCCCCCCTGTGGAAGATGGTCAAGCAGTGCGGTGTCGACTATGTCGTGGGTGGCTTTCCGCATACTGGCCGCTCAGGTGACCCGGCCGACATGCACCCCGACGAGCGCCCGTGGAGCTATCCCAACATCGTCCGGGCGAAGACGGCGTACGAGAACGGCGGCTTCCAGCTCGACGTCATCGAGGCCCGCCCGCCACTCAACAAGGCCAAACTCGGATTGTCGGACCGCGACCAGGAGATCGAGTACGCCATGGACCTTATCCGCACGATGGGGGCCCTGGGAATCGAGACCTGGTGCTATGAGTGGATGCCCATCCTCAACTGGACGCGCACCTCGACGACGACACCGAGTCGCGGCGGCGCGTACGTCACCGGCTTCGACAACGAGTTGATGAAGGGAGCACCGCCCTCCGAGCACCAGGTGACGGAGGAGCAGTTGTGGGATAACCTGAAGTATTTCCTCGAGCAGGTGCTGCCCGTGGCCGAGGAGGCCGGCGTCCGTCTCGCCATGCACCCCGACGATCCACCCCTGTCGCCATTGCGCGGCATGGGTCGCATCATGCGCAGCGTCGACAATTACCAGAAGCTTCTCGATCTGGCGCCCAGCCCGATGAACGGCATCTGTATGTGTCAGGGAAATTTCGCCCTGATGACGGACCAGTTGCCTGAGGTGATCCGGAACTTCCACGACAAGATCTTCTTCGTGCACCTGCGGGACGTTCGCGGCACACCGGAGAAATTCGTCGAGACCTTCCACGACGATGGCCAGACCGACATGTACGAGTGCATGAAGGCCTACCGCGACATCGGTTTCGAGGGGGTCCTGCGTCCGGACCACGTACCGACCATGGAGGGCGACGACAACAACCAGCCCGGGTACTCCTCCATCGGCCGGCTTTTCGCCATCGGTTACATCAAGGGCCTGCGCGAGTCGGTGTACAAGCAGGGCGCGGAGTGATCCGTACCTGCGGGTTGGAGATCAGGACTTGCTCCGTCTCCGGCGATAGTCGTTAATCACGGATTCGCCATGAAATGGAACTACATCATCCGGCGCGTCTCCCTCTTCCTTGTGGTGGTGTGGGCGGCGGCCAGCGTCAACTTCTTCGTCCCCCGCCTGGGCACGGGGCGTGATCCCATCCGTGAGAAGCTGGGCCAACTGGCCGCCAGCGGCGGTCTGCGGCAGGATGGCATCGAGGCCATGGTCAAGGCGTACCAGGCCAAGTTCGGCCTCGACAAGCCGCTGTACGAGCAGTACCTGAACTTTCTCGGCGATACACTGACGCTGGATCTCGGCTATTCGCTGGCCAACTACCCGGCCCGCGTCGGCGATCTGATCGGCAACGCCATGCCCTGGACCCTGGGTCTGATGGTGGTTTCCGTGCTGATGAGTTTTGTCATCGGTACCCTGCTGGGAGCTCTGTCTGCCTGGCCTGCGTCTCCCCGCTGGTTGCGCAGTATGGCCGTGCCCCTGATGACGATGTCGGCGATCCCTCCCTATCTGCTCGGTCTCATCGTCCTCTATATCCTCGGCCTCAAGCTGAAACTGTTTCCCCTGTCCGGCGGCTACTCGCCGGGTATGCTGGCCATCGCCAGCTTCGACTACTACGTCGACGTCGTGCACCACTCGATCCTGCCCGGACTCGCCATCGTCCTGCAGGCGGTGGGCTTCTGGGCCCTGGGGATGCGGGGTATGATGGTGTCCACTTCGGGGGAGGACTACATCTCTCTGGCCGAAGCCAACGGCCTGCGCAACCGGACGATCTTCCTGCGCTTCGGTCTGCGCAACGCCATGTTGCCCCAGTTCACCGCGCTGGGTCTGTCCCTGGCCAATGTGGTGGCCGGTCAGGTCATCGTCGAAGTGATCTTCGCCTATCCCGGAATCGGCACCGTGCTGTTCCAGGCGATTCAGGCGTCCGACTATACCGTCATCAACGGTGTCGTTCTCATCCTCATCCTGGCCATCGGTCTCGTCACGATGATGATGGACTTCCTGTATCCCCTGCTGGACCCGCGAATCTCCCACCGGAGTGACGCCTGATGCGTCGCCTCGACCAGATCCTCTACTATCTGCGCGAGAGTCCCATGCTCGGCGCGGGTACCGTTCTCATTTTCCTCATCGTACTGTTCGGCACTCTCGGACCCCTGTTCGTCGATACGGATCTGTCCCGGCCACTGTCGACGACTCCGCGCCTGGCGCCTTCGCTGGATCATCCCTTCGGCACCGACGACGCCGGTCGTGACCTGCTGTCCGTCATGGTCGTGGGCGTACCGATGACCATGAGGGTGGGACTGCTGGCCGGCGCTGTGGGTCTCGGCGTCGGCATCTTTCTCGGCTTCACGAGCGGTTACCTGGGAGGCACCTTCGACACGATCGTACGGGGTGTCGTCGACACCCTGCTGACGGTGCCCGGCCTCGTCGTGCTCATCTCCATCGCTTCGACGATCCGCGAGGAGATCAGCGTCAACATCATGGCCATGGTGGTGGCCTCGCTGGCCTGGATGTGGCCCACACGTGTGATCCGCGCCCAGGTGCTGACCATGCGTGAGCGTGCCTACGTACAGATGGCCAAGTTGAATGGCATGAGTTCCGCCGAGATCATCTGGAAGGAGCTCTTTCCCAACCTGCTGCCCTACCTGGCCGCGCTCTTTGCCAACGCCGTAAACTGGGCGATTCTGGCCTCTATTGGCCTCGAGGCTCTCGGTCTGGGTCCCCAGAACGATCCCACGGTAGGCATGACGATCTACTGGGCCATCACCTTCAGCGCGCTGATCCGCGGCATGTGGTGGTGGTGGGCGATTCCGATCCTGTTTATCGGCACGGTCTTCGTCGGCCTGCTGATGATCGCTGCCGGCCTCGACGAGCTGGCCAACCCGAAGCAGCGGAAAGCGGTATGAGGCGGCGTGAACACTTGATCCCGACCGGGCGCAGATTCGACGCCGCAGGGACACGGAAGATCCGTCGATGAGTACGGCACGAGAAGTACTTCTCGATATTCAGGGCCTGGAGGTGCATTTCGAGACGCGTCGGGGTCTGGCTCGAGCCGTCAACGACGTCGACCTACAGCTCTTCAAAGGGGAGCGTTTCGGTCTGGTAGGCGAGTCTGGCAGCGGCAAGACGACGATGATCCTGGCTCTGTTGCGCATGATCAAGACACCCGGCCTCATCGCCGGCGGCCGTGCCGTGTTTGACGACGGTATGGACCTGCTGGCCCTGTCGAAAGAGGAGGTGCGCGAGAATCGCCTGCGGCGGGTGGCCATGGTACCTCAGGGAGCGATGAACTCGCTGAATCCAGTGATGCGCATCGGCGAACAGCTGACGCTGACGATGCGGGAACATGGGGAAGAGGGTACCAGAGACGAGATGCAGACCCGCCTCGAGCAGCTGCTCGAACGGGTGGGCCTCAAGCCTGAAGTGACGGGACTCTACCCCCACGAACTCAGCGGCGGCATGAAGCAGCGAGCCTGCATCGCCCAGGCGATCTCTCTCGGTCCGAGTCTGATCCTGGCCGACGAACCCACCTCAGCTCTCGATGTGGTCGTGCAGCGGCAGATCATGCAGACCTTGCGGCAGCTGCAGTTGCAGCTGGACGCCACGGTGTTGCTCGTGGGCCACGACATGGGTCTGATGGCACAGTTCGCCGAGCGAGTGGGGATCATGTATGGCGGCAAACTCGTCGAAGTCGGCACCGTGGCCGACGTGTTCCGCAACCCCCAGCATCCCTATACCCAGCTGCTGATCTCGAGCATTCCTTCCTTCGACCGCCGCGGCACCTTCAAAGGCATCCCCGGGGTCGGACTGTCGCTGCTGGATCCTCCGAGTGGCTGCCTGTTCCACCCACGCTGCCCGCAGGCGATGGAGGATTGCGCCCGCCAGGAGCCCGGTCTGACACAGTTGGGACATGGACAACACGTGTCTTGCCTGCTGCATGAAAAGGAAGGCACCGATGCCACCCCTGCTTGAAGCGCAGCACGTGCGCAAGGTGTTTCGCAGCGGCGGCGGCCTGTTGCAGGCTGACTCCACCGAGACGGTGGCCGTGGACGACTTCACCCTGGCTATCGACGGAGACACACCTTCCTTCACGACCATCGCCGGCGAGTCCGGCAGTGGCAAGACGACGATCGCCCGCCTGCTGCTCGGCGTGACGCCACCCTCTGAGGGATCTGTGCGCTATCGCGGCATGGACGTCAGTTCTCTCGACCGCGACCAGACACGCGCCTTCCGTCAGGATGTGCAGGCCATCTTCCAGGATCCCTTCGAGGTCTATAACCCGTTCTACAAGATCGATCATATCCTGACGACACCGATCGAGAAGTTCGGCCTCGCCTCCTCCAGACAGCAGGCAGCCGAACAGATTGACGAGGCCCTTCGCACCGTCGGCCTGCGCCCGGAAGAGACCCTGGGCCGCTACCCCCATCAGTTGTCCGGCGGGCAACGCCAGCGGATCACAATCGCTCGAGCGCTGCTGCTCAAACCGAAGCTCATCATCGCCGACGAGCCGGTGTCCATGGTGGACGCCTCCCTGCGGGCGACGATCCTGTCGAGCCTGCACAAACTCTATACCGATTTCGGCATCTCTTTCATCTATATCACCCACGATCTGACCACCGCCTATCAGGTGAGCGATAAAATCGTCGTCCTCTACCATGGCACCGTCGCCGAGGCGGGTGATGTGGAGCATGTGATCACGGATCCGAAGCACCCGTACACCCGGGAGCTGATCCATTCGATCCCTGTCCCGGATCCAGGCAGCGCCTGGATCGAGGAAGCGGTCGAAGAGAAAGACGTCGAGGTGTCGGACGAGGCGACCGGGGGCTGTCGCTACGCCCCCCGGTGTGCCCACGGGTCAGCCCGTTGTGCGCAGATGCCGCCCCTCTACCGACTCGACGATGGCCGTGTGGCCTCCTGCGTGCTGTACGACGGGCAGGAGCCGTTGGAAAGCGGTGATCTGACCCGCATCATCGGCGCTACCCCACAAGAGGAATAACATCCCATGAGGAAGTTTCTGACGCTCGCCCTGCTGGCTCTGGTCTTCGCCGGTTGCGGCGGCGGCCAGTCCAGTGACATCCCCCGCAGCCGCACGTTGATCATGGACTGCTCCAGCGAAGGCGATTGCAGTGGCCAGATCAAGGACTACAACGCCTTCAATCCTTTCCTGTTGACGGGGATCACGAAAACGGGCTGGAACTACCTCTACGAGCCTCTCTACTTCTACAACGCCTACGCGGCGGAAGACAACATCATCCCGTGGATCGCCACCGGCCACGAGTACAACGACGACTACACAGCCGTCACGGTGCACATCCGCGAGGGGGTCGAATGGAGCGACGGTCAGCCCTGGACGGCGCATGACCTCGTCTTCACGATCAACATGCTGAAGTCGCACGCCCCGTCCCTGGGTTTCTCCACCGACATGAAAGCCTGGGTGGCGGAGGCTGTGGCAGTCGACGACTACACGGCACACATCGAGCTGACCGACTCGAACCCGCGTTTCATGTTCAGCTACTTCACCAACAACTTCGACAACGGCATCCCCATCATGCCCAAGCACATCTGGGAAGGGGAGGATCCCGAGGTCTTCAGCAACTTCGATCTGGAAAAGGGCTGGCCCGTGGTCACCGGACCCTACCGGATCAGGATCTCCGTACCTGAGCAGCGTGTGTGGGATCGACGTGATGACTGGTGGGCGGCAAAAACCGGTTTCAGGGATCTGCCCAAGGTGGAACGACTGATCTACCTGCCCTTCATGGAGGGTACGAAACGGGTGCAGAATGTCATCTCCAACACCATGGACATCAGCCTCGATCTGCGGCCTCCGAACATCCAGTCGATTCTCGACGCCAACCCCAACGTGACCACCTTCAGCGGCCGGGAGTTGCCCCACGGCTACCTCGACTGGTGGCCGGTCTGCATGGGGTTCAACAATCTTGAGGCGCCCTTCAGCGACCCTGAGATTCGCCGAGCCATCAATTACGCCATCGACCGCGAGCAGTTGGTGGCCATCGGCTGGCAGGGAGCCGGAACTCACTCACTCCTGCCACTGCCCGATTTCCCACCCATTCGGGCCTACACCGACCAGATCCAGGATCTGCTGGAGAAGTATGAAGTCGGTGTGCACGACCCCGCCAAGACGGCAGCCATCATGGAGCGCAAGGGCTGGGCGCGGGATGCCGAGGGATTCTGGACCAAGGACGGTGAGAAGCTGCAGATCGTCATCGACATCTTCAGCATCTTCAATGACCTCGCGCCGGTGCTTGTGGCCCAACTGGAAAAGGCCGGCTTCGACGCTGATTTCCGCATGACACCGGACGCCAACACCCGCATGGCGCAGGGCACGGCAAAAGCCTACATGATGGGCAACGGTGGGTCCGTGCGGGATCCCTACTTCACGCTGCGGCTTTACCACAGCCGTTTCGTGCAGCCCTCCGGTACACACGCCGAGCGTTTCTGGCGCTGGTCGAACCCGGAGTACGACCGCATCGTCGACCAGATGGGCAAGACCTCGCCGGGCGATCCGGCGTTACAGGAACTGTTCCGCGAAGCGATGGAGATCTGGCTGCGCGAGCTGCCGGCCATCCCGCTGGTGCAGTGGTATCACCGCATTCCGCACAACGAGACCTACTGGACCAACTGGCCGAGTCTGGAAGATCCGTACATCAACACGGCGTACTGGCACAACACCTTCCTGCTGTTGCTGCTGGGCCTGGAGCCGCGCGATACCGGCGGCGCCTGAGGGTGTCATTCGAGCACGGGCAGCAGGAGGCGTGATGGGTGGTCCTGATCATGGTGCACGGTGTTTGTCGCCGTCACCAGTTCGACATCGGCGAGGTCATTGCGCCCGGTGTTGTGATTGCGGTCGTGATTCGGAAAGTCGCTGGACGTGATCTCGAGCCGGATCCGGTGACCGGCGACGAAACGACAGGCCGTGGGACCCAGTTCGATGGACAGCTCGGCTCTCTCCCCCGCTGACAACAGATCGTCTTCTCCCAATCCATGGCGGTGTCGCAGCCGCACCATGCCGTAACTGACCTCGGCCGCCGGGCCCTCGTCCGCCTCGTCCACAAGGCGAGCAAAGAAATCCGTGTCGGGTGCCGTTGAGGACACGAACAGCACCACGCGTGGATAGCCCGCGATCTCAATGTCCACGGGCAACGGGGGCGTCCGGTAGATGAGAATATCGGGCCGGTACTCCAGCTGGCGACGATCTCCCGGTCCGGTAAACCAGGCCTTGCTCCAGAGCGTCGGCACCGGGTTGGTGGGGTCGTAGTCGAACCGGTCCTCGGGTGCTGCCGATGCCTGCTCCGCTGCCGTACCGAGCTGGCCCCCACCAACCGCATGCCGGGCATCGCCGCCACTGGCCAGGTGCAGCTGGGTCGTCGTCGTCTCCGGCGGCCAGGTGTCGGCGGTACGCCACCGGCCCTGGCCGCCCATGACGAAGTACCGCACAGCCGGCTCTGCCTCGATGCCGTTGTCGATCCCCTTCAACCAATGGTCGAACCAACGCATGATGACGTCGGGCAGATCCAGTGCGGCCTGTGGCCCGAAGTCGAAGTCATCGATCTGTCGTCGCCCAAGCCCCGGATGATTCCATGGACCACAGACGAGTTTCGTCGCCCGGCGTGCTGCGTCGCTGCGGCCGTTATTCTGCATGAGCTGCAGATGGCGCATGGAGTCATTGCAGTGGTCGTACCAGCCACTGAAATCGAGGTTGGGTACGTCCACTTCCTGATGGATTTGGTCGAAGCGCCAGGGCCGTCGGTCCGGTTCGGCCAGCCAGCTCTCGCAGTACTGGCGCAGGCCGGGAGGCAGATGTCGTGGAAAATCCTGCCACGGCAGATAGCCGATCCAGTGTCCTTCGCCTTCGATCTCGTCCCACAGCCGGCGAGCTTCAGCCGGGGTGTGCGGCGGCGGCCAATCGGCCCGTCGGCGAAGATCCGGGGCCATCGTCGTCAGCCACCACTTGATACGACGCCCCGGACGAAAGCCTCCGGGCCAGTCGACGGCGGTCAGTTCCAGCGGAATAGTGTAGGCGCACATGGCCTTCAGGTGGGGTGGGCGCAACTTCGCCAGCTGCCACTGCATCCAGGCGTTGTACGAGGCCCCGAGAGTTCCCACGTTGCCGTCGCACCAGGGCTGCGCCGCCAGCCACTCGACGGCATCGTAGCCGTCTGGACCATCGCCGGTGTCCGGTTCGGTGAAGGGGATGTAGTCACCCTCAGACGCGTAGCGGCCCCGCGAGTCCTGGGTGACCACGACGTAGCCGGCACGGACGTAGCGCTCGTAGCCACTCTCAGGCTTGCCGTAGGGTGTTCGCAGCAGGATCCCGGGGAACGCACCGGGAGCATCGGGACGGAACACGTGGGAGCGCAGCACGACACCATCGCGCATGGTCACGGCCACATCAGCCTCGGTCCGGATGCCGAAGGTGGCGAGCGGAGAATCTCGATCCATGCCGCAAAGGTAGGCCGTCGGACTGACGGCAACAGGTGCTTTACCGCCCCCGGCGGCTTGCGTACGTTCACGCGCCCGAACTTAGCCGACCCCCTCTCACACATCCTTGGCCAACTTGATCTGTCTCCGAGCCTACCTTGATCTGCTGCGCCGCGAGGGTGAGATCGTCGATATCGACGCTCCCGTCAGCAGCGACCTGGAACTGGCCGAGATCCACCGTCGTGTCATCGCTGCTGGCGGGCCGGCTTTGCTGTTCCGTCAGGTGGAGGGAGCTGACTTTCCCTGCGTGACCAACCTCTTTGGTACGCCGAAGCGGGTAGAGATGGCCTTCGGGCCGCGACCGGAACATTTCATCCGTGAACTGGTACAGGTCGCCCTGGATCTGCCCGCCCTGTCGGCGGGAAAGCTGTGGGGCCATCACGGCCTGGCGCGTCAGATTCTGCGGATCGGCATGAAGACGGTGTCGCGCGCACCAGTGACCGAGTGCCGACAGTCGACGCCGGACCTGACGCGACTGCCCCTGCTGAAGACCTGGCCCGAGGATGGCGGCCACTTCGTCACCTTGCCGCTGGTGTACACCGAACACCCCGAGACCGGGCATCACAATCTGGGCATGTATCGCGTGCAGCGGCACGATGGTTCCACGCTGGGCGTACACTGGCAGATTCAGAAGGGCGGAGGCTTCCACTATGACGTCGCCGAGCGTCGCGGCGAGGCCCTGCCGTTGACCCTGATGGTCGGCGGTCCTCCGGCGCTCATGCTGGCTGCCATCGGACCCCTGCCGGAAGACATGCCGGAGCTGGTTCTGGCCTCACTGCTGCAGGGAGAGCGTCTGCGGCGCACCTCGGTGACAGGGCACCCTCACGCCATTGTCGCCGAGGCCGAATTCGCCGTGCAGGGCATCGTGCCGGCGCACGCCCGCCGACCGGAGGGTCCATTCGGTGACCACTTCGGTTACTACTCGTTGCAGCATGACTACCCCTTCCTGGACGTGCAGCGTGTCTTCCACCGGAAGGACGCCGTCTTTCCCGCCACCGTGGTCGGCAAGCCACCGCAGGAAGACCTGTGGCTCGGTGACTACATCCAGGAGCTGATGGCGCCGTTGAGCAAACTCATCATGCCGGCCATCCACTCCATCTGGAGTTACGGCGAGACGGGCTACCACGGCCTGTCTTCCATCGTTGTGCGCGAACGGTACCCCCGGGAGGCGATGAAGTTCGCCTTCCGCATCCTCGGTGAGGACGCCGGCCAGCTGACGCTGACGAAGTTCCTCATCGTCCTCGATGACCCCGCCCTCGATCAGCGCGACTTCCGCCAGGTCCTGCCCTACGTGCTGGCGCGCTGTCACTTCGAGACCGATCTCATCGTGCTCGCCAATCTCGCCATGGACACCCTCGACTATACGGGACCCGCCG
>PBSR01000276.1 GCA_002726335.1 Gemmatimonadaceae bacterium | reverse complement strand
TTCGTAAGTATTTGTTATTTATATATTTATGCGGGAATAGCTCAGTTGGCTAGAGCGTCAGCCTTCCAAGCTGAGGGTCGCGGGTTCGAGTCCCGTTTCCCGCTCCAAGCTCGCCGGCCAAAGAGAGTACGGGCCGATGTAGCTCAGTTGGTAGAGCGCATCCTTGGTAAGGATGAGGTCACCGGTTCAACCCCGGTCATCGGCTCCAGCATGCGGCAACCGGTCGGCTCGTGTGACGATCAGAGTAACTACCGCCAGAGTAATTTCCGCATCGGTCAGGGTAACCGCCCCAGGGTAACTACGCGTCAAACGCTCACTGGATATCCAGGGCGTCCCGGAGCTATGGTAGCCGCTCCTGCGGCGGGATCTTAGGGAGAGGCATGCCGAGGGATCGTGTCACCCTCGAATGCGAGGCCTGCAGTCGCAGAAACTACACGGCGACCAAGAGTCGTGACGCGCAGGCGTCCCGGCTCGAACGTCGAAAGTACTGCGCTCACTGCGGGCAACATACTCTCCACAGGGAGACCCGGTGAGCGAACCTGCCGCGAGAAAGCACATCTACCGGGGTGCCTGAGGGTCAGGTAGGTCCGTAGCTCAATTGGTAGAGCACCGGTCTCCAAAACCGGCGGTTGCAGGTTCAAGTCCTGCCGGGCCTGCCAAAGACAAAAGCAACTTGAGGAGTTGAGTTCGGGGGATGTGGGACAAGCTGACTGGCTTCATGACTGATGTGCGCGGGGAATTCGGCAGGGTGATCTGGCCGACACGCGAAGAACTGGTCAACTCGACGACCGTCGTCGTGGTCTTCTCCATTGCCTTTGCCATCTTCATCGGCATTTTCGACCTCGTACTGTCCTATGTGCGGTCGGTCCTCATCGCCCTGTAGACGACAGGGCAGGTAGCTCAAGGGTCTCGATCATGTCGCACCAGTGGTATGCTCTGCACACGTATTCAGGCCACGAAAACAAGGTCAAGACGTATCTCGAAACCCTGATTCAGCAAGGGGAGTCGGATGGCGCCATCGGCAAGGTGGTGGTACCCACCGAAGAGGTCGTCGAGATGCGGGCGGGCAAGAAAACCGTCACAAAGAAGCGCTTTCTGCCCAGTTATGTCCTCGTCGAGATGGAGATGACGAAGGACGCCTGGCATATGGTCACGAATGTGCCCGGTGTTACCAACTTCGTCGGGCCCGCGAGAAAACCCCAGCCACTGGCACAGGAAGAGGTGGATCACATCCTCGGGCATGCGGATCGACGCAAGTCCCAGGAGGTCGAAGAGATCCCGTACTCTGAGGGGGACCAGGTCAAGGTCAACGATGGCGCCTTCAAGGATTTTATCGGTACCGTGCAGGAAGTGATCCCAGAGAAGCGGCGCCTCAAGATCATGGTGAGCATTTTTGGTCGCGGCACACCTGTCGAACTCGACGTACTCCAGGTAGAGACCGTCGACGACAGCGTTGCCACCGGCTGACATCACGAGAACAAGAGTCTGAAAGAGCGAAAGAATGGCGAAGAAGGAACTTGCCCAGATCAAACTGCAGATCCCGGCTGGCTCGGCCAGTCCGACGCCCCCGGTGGGGCCGGCGCTGGGCCAGCACGGCGTCAACATCATGGAGTTCTGCAAGGCCTTCAACGCGCAGACACAGGACAAGCAGGGACTCATCATCCCGGTTGTTATCACCGTTTATGCAGATCGCAGTTTCACCTTCATCACCAAGACGCCTCCCGCCTCCGTGCTGCTCAAGCGGGCTGCCGGGATCGAGAAGGGCTCCGGTGTGCCGAATCGCGACAAGGTCGGTACTGTAACGCAGGCACAACTGCGTGAGATCGCGGAATCCAAAATGGTGGACCTCAACGCCAACGATATCGACGCGGCGGCTCTGATGATCGCCGGAACCGCCCGCAGTATGGGGCTCGTCGTCGAGCAGGAGTAGAGAGACCGGTATGGGAAAAAGAGGCAAGAAATACGCTGAAGCGACGGAGAAGTACGACAAGAGTTCGCCCGTCTCGCTGGAAGAGGCAGTGAGAATTCTCAAGTCCTTCCCGACCCGTAAACTCGATGAGTCAGTTGAGCTCAGTTTCAACCTGGGAATCGACGGCAAGCAGGCCGATCAGGCGTTGCGTGGCACGGTGATGCTGCCTCACGGCACCGGCAAGGACGTGCGGATCGTCGTGATGACGCAAGGCGATCTGGTGGCCGAGGCTGAGGAAGCAGGAGCCGATCACGTGGGTGCCGCCGACCTGATCGGACGCATCGAGAAGGGATGGCTCGATTTTGATCTCGTCATCGCTTCGCCGGATATGATGGGGCAGATTGGCAAACTCGGCCGTGTTCTCGGTCCGCGCGGCCTGATGCCCAATCCGAAGACGGGTACGGTAACGCGTGAGGTGGGCCAGGCAGTGCGCGATGCCAAAGCCGGGCGAATCGAGTTTCGCGCCGACAACAAATCAGGGAACAATGCCCAGGGCCCGATCGGTAAGATTTCCTTTGCCGAGGATGCCCTGGTTGAGAACGCCAAGGCCTTTGCCGCTGCCATTCTGCAGGCCCGGCCTGCCATGTCCAAAGGGCAGTTCGTTCGCAAGCTGATCCTGTCGTCCACCATGGGACCTGGCATCCGAATCGATCCGTCGGCATTGGCCGCCTGATCCGACACTCCAGTCCACCTTCATTACATAAGAACCGAATCCATGCCGACTGCTGAGAAAAACGCGACCGTCAGCGACCTGTCGCAGAAGATGTCTCAGGCTGACGCCATCTACCTGGCCGACTTCAGCGGTATCGACGTCGCTGCCGTGACGGAGCTCCGCCGGTCTCTGCGCCAGGCGGGTGTCGAATACCTGGTGGTTAAGAATCGTCTCGCCAAACTAGCTGCCACCGATGCGGGGCTCGATTCTCTGGGATCGTACCTCGAAGGCCCCACGGCGATGGCCTTCGTTCAGGATGACCCCGTGGCCCCGGCCAAGATCCTGCAGAAGTTCATCGACGGTGGCGGCAAGTTGGTCATCAAGAGCGGCTATGTTGACGGCCAGGTGCTGACCCCTGAAGCCGTGGGGCAGTTGGCAAAACTACCCTCTCGCGACGAACTGCTCGGCAAAGTCGTCGGCTCGGCGCAGGCACCACTCCAGGGCTTGGCAGCAGTGCTCTCTGGTCTGTTGCGCGGCGTCGTGGGAGCATTGTCAGCTATCAAGGATCAGAAGGCGGAGGCAGAAGGCGCCGCCTAGAGCGTGGAGGCATCAGCCTCCGATCACAGAATCGAAACAACGGAACAAGATTCACACTACGGAAGGATGAGGACGAGCGATGAGTGAGCAGGAAGAAACGACAGTCGAAGTCAGCCCCAAGTTGGGTGAGATCATCGAGACCATCGGCGGCCTTACGGTTATGGAACTTGCCGAACTGGTCAAGGCTATGGAAGACAAGTTCGGCGTCTCCGCTGCAGCTCCGGTGATGATGGCTGGCGCCGCGGCTGCCGGTGGCGACGCCGGCGAGGCGGCCGCTGAGCAGACCGAGTTCGACGTGGTCCTCACCGGCCCCGGAGACAAGAAGATTCAGGTGATCAAGGTGGTACGCGAGATCACCAGCCTCGGCCTCAAGGAAGCCAAGGCCCTGGTGGATGAGGCACCGAAGGCCGTCAAGGAAGCCGTCGCCAAGGCGGAGGCTGAGGAGATTCAGGCCAAACTGCAAGAGGCGGGAGCCACGGTCGAAATCAAGTAATCGGCTCTTCGAATCTTAACGATCCTATCTCCATCCACCACCCTGCTTGATACCGAAAGCTCATGGGAACCGGCGCACATCCGGCGTCGGTCTCTCCGTGAGCTTTCACCTTATCTCGGCCTGAGTCGCAATCCTTCGGGACCGACCTCTCCGCACTAGCAACAAGAAGGAGCGCAGACCTTGAGCGCATCGCAGCCCAGCACCAACGGGAACGGGACGGCGGGAACCAACGGCAGAATCGAACGGCGATCCTTCGGCAAGATTGGCGAAGTCGTCCCAATGCCGAACCTGCTCGAAGTGCAGATCGAGTCATATCGCTCGTTTCTTCAACTCGACACGGCACCGCAGCGTCGTCTGCGTAGGGGCCTCCATCTCGTGTTCGAGAGCATCTTTCCGATCTCCGACACTCATGGGATCTACTCTCTCGAGTACGTCGATTACTCCATTGGCAACCCGCGGTACGGGGTCGAGGAGTGCCGCGAGCGAGGCATGACGTTTGCCGCGCCGCTGCGCGCGACGTTGCGTCTGATCACCCGCGACAAAGAGAAACCTGACAAACCGGTCAAGGACGTCGTCGAGCAGTCCGTATTCCTCGGTGAACTGCCGATCATGACCGAAGAGGGCACCTTTGTAATCAACGGTGCGGAGCGGGTCGTCGTCAGTCAGTTGCACCGTTCACCCGGCGTCTTCTTCGACGAGACGATCCACCCGAACGGCAAGCGCCTGTTCTCGGCCCGCATCCTGCCGACGAAAGGTCCCTGGCTCGAGTTCAGTCTCGATATCAACGACATCCTGTACGTCCACATCGACCGACGCCGGAAGATGCCGGTATCCCTGCTGCTCAGGGCCCTGGGTTTCTCGCGCAACGGCGAAGTACTGGCGCTGTTCCGTAACGAAGAAGAAGTAGAGATCACCGACGAGCTCGTGGGCCGCACGCTGGGGAGTGAAGATCTCGTCAACAAGCGCTCCGGCGAGATCATCGTTGACGGCTACACCGAGATCACCGAAGAGAATATCGAAGCCATCAAGTCCTCGCCCTTCAAGTATGTGAAGGTCCTCGAAGGTCCTTCGCCCAACGATCCGGGCATGCTTGAGAACACGTTGAAGAAGGACCCGAGCGAAAACGAAGAGGACGCTCTGACGCGCATCTACAATCTTCTGCGTCCCGGCGATCCGCCCAACATCGAGACGGCACGGGGACTGCTCGAGCGGCTGTTCTTCAATCCGAAGCGCTACAATCTGGGAGATGTCGGACGACACCGGATCAATCGGCGACTGAATCTGGACATCCCCGCCGGTAGCACGATCCTCCATCTGGAGGATTTCATGTCGATTCTCAACTACCTGATCGAGTTGCGGATGGGGCAGGGGTTTACCGATGACATCGATCATCTCGGCAACCGCCGCGTTCGTCTCGTCGGTGAGTTGCTGGCCAACCAGTTCAGCATCGGGCTGACGCGGATGTCGCGCACGATCCGTGAACGCATGAGCCTGCGCAACGACGATGAGCAACCCACACCTCACGGCCTCGTCAACGCGCGTACGGTTTCCACTGTGGTTCAGGCGTTCTTTGGATCGTCTCAGCTGTCTCAGTTCATGCAGCAGAATAATCCGCTCGACGAGTTGACCCACAAACGTCGACTCTCCGCCCTCGGCCCTGGTGGCCTGAGCCGCGAGCGAGCTGGCTTTGAGGTCCGCGACGTCCACTACACGCACTATGGTCGCATCTGCCCGATCGAGACGCCGGAAGGGCCGAACATCGGCTTGATCTCATCACTGAGCACCTATGCCAGGGTGAATGACTTCGGCTTTCTGGAAACCCCGTACCGAAAGGTGATCGACGGCAGGGGCACCGGCGATATCGAGTTCCTCTCGGCGGATGAGGAGGATCGCTTCACGATCGCTCAGGCCAACGAATTGCTCAATGACGACGGTTCGTTCCAGAACGCGCTGGTCAAGGCTCGCCAGCGTGACGACTATCCGATGATCGCGCCGGAGGAATGCCAGTACATGGATGTGTCGCCGACGCAGCTGGTAAGCGCGGCGGCGGCGCTGATCCCCTTCCTCGAGCACGACGACGCCAACCGGGCGCTGATGGGATCCAACATGCAACGGCAGGCGGTGCCGTTGCTGTTTACTCAGGCTCCTTACGTCGGCACAGGGATGGAAGGCAAGATCGCCGTCGATTCCGGCGCCGTGATCCTGGCCCGAAATCCTGGCGAGGTCAGTTCCGTCGACTCGAACCGGATCGTCGTCCGCCGTGACAAGCGCCGTTCGACGCCGCTGTCGCCCCTCGACACGGCTGATGTCGACGAGTACAAGCTGACGAAATTCGCGCGCTCGAACCAGGACTGCTGCATGAACCAGCGGCCCGTTGTCCGCGCCGGCGACAAGGTCGACAAGGGGCAGGTGCTGGCCGACGGGCCGGCCACCGAGTCTGGCGACCTGGCTCTGGGCATGAATGTTCTCTGCGCCTTCCTCCCCTGGAACGGCTACAACTTCGAAGACGCCATCGTCATCTCGGAGCGTTTGCTGAAGAAGGACGTCTTCACCTCGGTGCACATCGAGGAGTTCGAGCTTCAGGTGCGGGATACGAAGCGAGGTCAGGAGGAGATCACTCGCGAGATTCCGAATGTCAGTGAACAGGCGGTACGCAATCTCGATGACGAGGGGATCGTTCGCATCGGCGCGGAAGTCGGCCCGGGCGACATTCTCGTCGGCAAGGTAACACCGAAGGGAGAGACCGAACTGTCTCCCGAAGAGCGCCTGCTGCGCGCCATCTTCGGTGAGAAGGCTGGCGACGTGCGAGATGCATCGTTGAAGGCGCCCCCCGGTATGGAGGGTGTCGTCATTGGCCGCAAGGTCTTCTCGCGCAAGGATCGCGCGGACGGTTCCAAGAAGGCGGAGAAAGACGCCATTCTCGAGTCGCGCCAGGAGGCCGAGGCACGCATCGCCGGGCTCAAGGCGGAGCGTGACCGGCAGCTTGTCGATCTGCTCGGCGACCAGAAGCTCGGTCGCCTGCGCAGCAAGGAAGACGGACAGGTTGTCGTCAGGGAAGGGACCCAGGTCAGCGAGCGGTTGCTCGAGCGCATCGACTTCACCACCGTGGAGCCTGAGGAAGCATGGTGCGAGAAGGCTACCGTAAACGAGAAGGTCGACACCCTCTTGCGCTTCGCCACGGAGCAGGTTCAGCTCGTGGAGGAACAGACGGAGCGCAAGGCGGAACGCCTCACCCGCGGCGACGAACTGCCGCCGGGAATCATCCAGCTCGTCAAGGTCTACGTCGCCAAGAAGCGCAAGCTCTCGGTAGGTGACAAGATGGCCGGCCGTCACGGCAACAAGGGCGTCGTGTCGATCATCGTACCTGAGGAAGACATGCCGTACCTGGAGGATGGTACGCCGGTCGACATCTGCCTGAATCCTCTCGGCGTACCGTCGCGGATGAACCTGGGGCAGATCTTCGAGACCCACCTGGGACGGGCCGCCGCAGCGCTCGGACTGCACGTGGCAACACCCGTCTTCGACGGCGCTACCGAAAAGGAAGTCAAAGGACTGCTCGTCGATGCCGGGCTGCCCGAAGACGGGAAGTCGGTGCTGTTCGATGGCCGGACGGGGCACAAGATCGAGAAGACGGTCACCGTCGGCTACATCTACATGCTCAAACTGACCCATCTGGTATCGGACAAGATCCACGCTCGGTCCATCGGTCCTTACTCACTGGTCACCCAGCAGCCGCTGGGTGGCAAGGCGCAATTCGGCGGTCAGCGCTTCGGTGAGATGGAAGTGTGGGCTCTCGAAGCCTACGGGTCAGCCTATACGCTACAGGAGATGCTCACCGTCAAGTCCGATGACGTCGCCGGGCGCTCCAAGATCTATGAAGCCATCGTCAAGGGAGAGAACCCGCCGGAGTCCGGTATTCCCGAGTCATTCAATGTCCTGGTGAAGGAGCTGCAGAGCCTCTGCCTGGATGTGATCCTCGAGGACAGCCTGGCTGTGGAGTCCTTCTGAGTCGCGCAAGCGCGCGCAGTTTTCGACCCACAAGAGACAAACGGACTATCGACCAACAAGGGGTACTCAAGTGCTGAAGACGCAAATCACCAGGAAGCCCACCGATTTCGACTCGATCCGGATCCAACTGGCCTCGCCAGACACGATTCGTTCATGGTCACACGGTGAGGTAACCAAGCCTGAGACCATCAACTACCGTTCCTTCAAGCCCGAACGCGACGGCCTGTTCTGCGAGCGCACCTTCGGACCGGTCAAGGACTGGAACTGTCACTGCGGCAAATACAAGGGGATTCGGTATCGCGGCGTCGTCTGCGATCGTTGTGGCGTCGAGGTGACGCAGGCGAAGGTTCGTCGCGAGCGCCTCGGTCATATCGAACTGGCTGTGCCCGTGTCGCATATCTGGTACTTCAAATCTCTGCCGTCCCGCATCGGGGCTCTGCTTGATATCTCGATGCGGAACCTCGAGCGGGTCCTCTACTACGAGTCGTATGTGGTCATGGATCCGGGGAACTCCGAGGTAGAGAAGGGGAGCCTCCTCACCGAGGAGGAGATGATGGAACTGCGTGAGCAGGACCAGAATCCCGTCGTCGGCATGGGTGCCCCCGCCGTGCGCGACCTGCTCGCGGAGATCGATATCGAGGAGCTGAGCGCCGAACTGCGCGCCCGCGTCCGGATGGAAACCTCGATCCAGCGCAAGCAGGAGGCCCTCAAGCGTCTGAAGGTGGTCGAGGCTTTCCGGCAGTCGGAGAATCGGCCGAACTGGATGATCCTCGAAGTCATCCCGGTGATTCCGCCCGACCTGCGGCCCCTTGTGCCCCTCGAGGGCGGTCGCTTCGCCACGTCCGACCTCAACGATCTCTACCGGCGGGTGATCAATCGCAACAATCGCCTGAAGAAGCTGATCAGCATCAAGGCACCCGAGGTCATTCTGCGCAACGAGAAGCGCATGCTGCAGGAAGCCGTCGATGCCCTGTTCGACAACGGCCGCCGTTCACGTGCTGTCCGCGGTGACGGCAACAGGTCGCTGAAGTCTCTGTCCGATCTGCTCAAGGGCAAGCAGGGCAGGTTTCGCCAGAACCTGCTCGGTAAGCGTGTCGATTACTCAGGTCGTTCCGTCATCGTCGTCGGCCCGGACCTGCGACTGCATCAGTGCGGCCTGCCCAAGAGCATGGCTCTCGAACTGTTCAAGCCCTTCGTCATCCGCAAGCTGGAAGAGAAGGGCCTGGTGCAGACCGTCAAGAGCGCCAAGAAGCTTGTCGAGCGCGAACGCCCCGAGGTCTGGGACATTCTGGAAGAGATCATCCAGGACCACTGTGTCATGCTGAACCGCGCGCCGACCCTGCATCGCCTCGGCATCCAGGCCTTCCAGCCGATCCTGGTCGAGGGCAAGGCGATCCAGTTGCATCCCCTCGTCTGTGCCGCCTTCAATGCCGACTTCGACGGCGACCAGATGGCGGTGCATGTGCCGCTGTCCTTCGAGGCCCAGATCGAGGCACGGCTGTTGATGCTGTCGTCGCAGAACCTGCTCAAGCCTGCAGATGGCGAGCCGGTGATCATGATGGACCCGAAGGACATCGTTCTGGGTGCCTATTTCCTCACCAAGGTCAGGTTCTCCGATGCCGACAAGACCGAGCGGCGATTTGCCAATCGTGTCGAGGCGCGGTCGGCCTACGAGTCGGGTCTCGTTACCCTGCACCAGCCGATCAAGGTGCGTATCGATGGCGAACTGATCGACACCACAGCTGGACGCATCATCTTCAACGAAGCGCTTCCCGAAGACATGCCCTTCATCAATCAGAATATCGACAAGGGTGCCATCAAGCGGATCTCCGGTGATGTACATCGCCGCCATGGCAACCGGCAGACGGCGGAGGCAGTGGATCAGTTGAAGCGTACTGGGTACTACTGGGCCACCCTCTCCGGGACCACAGTGGCCGTCGACGACGTTGTCATACCGAAGCAGAAGGACGAGATCATCGACGAGGCGCAGGAGGAGGTGAAGAAGGTCCGTGACCAGTATGCCAACGGCATCATCACCGACGGGGAGCGCTACAACAAGATCATCGATATCTGGACCCATGCCACATCGTCGGTGTCCCGCGCCGTACAGAGGGCGTTGGAAGAGGCTGACGAGGGCTTCAACTCCGTCTTCGTCATGAAGGATTCCGGTGCTCGAGGCTCGGAGGATCAGGTCAAGCAGCTCGGCGGCATGCGCGGGTTGATGAACAAGCCACAGAAGAAACTTACCGGCGCCGTCGGCGAGATCATCGAGACACCGATCATCGCCTCCTTCAAAGAGGGGTTGTCGGTGCTGGAGTACTTCATCTCGACACACGGGGCCCGCAAGGGGCTGGCCGACACGGCGCTGAAGACGGCGGAAGCGGGGTATCTGACCCGCCGAATGGTCGATGTGGCACAGGACGTCGTCATCAGCGATATCGACTGTGGCACCCGCCAGGGTATCTGGATCGGCGCCCTGAAGGACGGCGAGGAGATCGTCGAGCCTCTGGCTGACCGTATCGTCGGCCGGGTTCTGCTCGAGGACGCCGTCGACCAGGATGGCAACGTCGTCGTGGCCGCTGACGCCTTGCTCGAAGAAGACGATGCCAACCGCATCGCCCAGGCCGGCTTTGAGCAGGTGCGCATCCGCTCGGTGTTGTCCTGCGAGTCCGATCGTGGCGTCTGCGCCAAGTGCTATGGGCGCAATCTTGCCTCGGGACGAATTGTCAACATCGGCGAGGCTGTCGGTGTCATCGCCGCCCAGTCCATCGGCGAGCCGGGCACACAGCTGACACTCCGTACATTCCATATCGGCGGTACAGCCAGCCGCATCGCGGAGCAGTCACAGATCACGGCGCGCCGTCCCGGCACGGTATTTCTGGTCAACATCGCCACAGTTGAGCATCCCGACCTCGGCCGGGTCGTCACCGGTCGCAACGGCGAGATCGAACTGAAGGACGAGCAGAACCGCGTCCGCCACCGCATCAACGTTCCCTATGGCTCGGTCCTGAAAGTCGAGGACGGCGACGACGTCGATGCATCCCAGGTAGTGTATGAGTGGGACCCGTACAGCAACTCGATCATCACCGACCGCGCCGGCACGATCAAGTTCACCGATCTGCAGGATGACGTGACGATCCGCGAGGAGTTTGACGAGACCACGGGAATGAGCGCCCGCGTCGTCGTCGAACAGCGTGATCGCAGCCTCAGCCCGACGATCGAGGTGGTCGGTACCGAGGGGACGCGCACCTACATCATCCCGGTAGGCGCCCGGCTGCTCGTGTCTGACGGGGACCAGGTGTACCCGGGTTCGGGATTGGTCAAGATCCCCCGGGAGCGGACCAAGACACGCGACATCACCGGCGGTCTACCCCGCGTGGCCGAGTTGTTCGAGGCCCGGCGCCCGAAGGAGCCTGCCGTCATCTCCGAGATCGACGGCTCGGTGGACTTCGGTGGCCTGGTGCGCGGCAACCGCGAGGTGCTGGTGACCTCTCCGGATGGTGAGGAATGCAAGTATCTGGTGCCTTACGGCAAGCACCTGCGAGTCCACGAAGGAGATCACGTCGTGGCCGGCGAGCGGCTGTCGGAGGGCGCGGTGAACCCCCACGATATTCTCGCGGTTCAGGGGGTTCACAAGGTCCAGGAGTATCTGGTAAACGAAATCCAGGACGTCTACCGACTGCAGGCCGTGGAAATCAACGACAAACACATCGAGGCCATCGTGCGGCAGATGTTGCAGAAGGTGAAGGTCCTCGATCCCGGCGATACCAACTTCCTCGAAGGCGAGGAAGTCGACAAGATTCGCTTCAGCCGCGAGAACGAGAAGGTCATCGGTGAAGGGGGCGATCCTTCCACCTGTCAGCCGATCCTGCTCGGCATCACGCGGGCCTCTCTGCGCACCGACAGCTTCATCTCTGCCGCCTCCTTCCAGGAGACGACGAGGGTGCTCACCGAGGCTGCCGTACAGGGCAAGATTGACCACCTGCGCGGGTTGAAGGAAAACGTCATCATCGGCCGCCTCATTCCTGCGGGCACGGGCTCAGCGCACTACCGCAGCATCAGTTACGCCGACCTGCAGCCCGAGGCGGATTCTGTTGCCGGCAATGGCGACAGTCTGCCCGAGTTCGAAGGTGCCGCGGAGGCGGTGGTCGGGGAGTAGGGGGTCTGGCGGAGGGGGGAAGAAAGATCCCACGCCCCTTCCGTGACCCCTTCGTCAACCTGTTTCAACTGTTGACGATTGAAGGGTTTGTCCTTAGCTTTTGAGTTTATCGTATTTGGCGTTACGGGCGGTTGCAGCCGGGCCAGATCCCGGTCGTAACCGCTTGTGTTTGGAGGGTCGTAAAGGCCCTTGAGTTGTCGAACCTGAACCGACGAGGCTGCACGCAAGTGCCGACAATCAGTCAGCTGGTCCACAAAGGCCGCCGCAAGGCGAGCAAGCGCACCGATTCGCCCGCCCTTCGCGGATGTCCGCAGCGTCGTGGTGTGTGCACGCGGGTGTACACGACCACACCCAAGAAACCGAATTCGGCCTTGAGGAAAATGGCCCGGGTACGGTTGACGACGGGTCAGGAGGTGACCGCTTACATCCCGGGGGAGGGCAACAACCTCCAGGAACATTCGATCGTCCTGGTTCGCGGAGGACGCGTCAAGGACGTGCCCGGAGTGCGCTATCACATCATCCGCGGCGTCCTCGACGCCAGCGGCGTCGCCGAACGCAAGCAGGGCCGCTCCAAGTACGGCGCCCGCCGCGCGGACTCGTAAACAGGACAGGCAAGAGGTATGTCGCGCAGAAGGCGAGCCGTCAAGCGTCAGATCCTTCCGGATCCCAAGTTTCACAACGTCCTTGCCACCCGCTTCATCAACTGTATGATGACGTCCGGCAAGAAGAGCACCTCCGAACAGATCTTCTATTCGGCAATCGACATGGTGGCCGAACGTTCCGACCAGCAGGGGCTCGATATCTTCCTCAAGGCTGTCGAGAACTGCAAGCCCATGGTCGTCACCAAGTCGAGGCGCGTAGGGTCCCAGACACTGCAGGTCCCCCTTGAAGTGCGCCCCGAAGAGCGTACGACACGGGCAATCAAGTGGATCATCCGCTACGCCCGTGAGCGTGCCGAGCGGACGATGGCGGAGCGGTTGGCCAACGAACTGGTGCAAGCCGCCAACGGTGAGGGCGGCGCCATTCGCGCCCGCGATGACGTACACCGCATGGCCGAAGCCAACAAAGCCTTCGCGCACTACAGATTCTAAAGGGTATCGTGGCCAGATCGCACAGCATAGAGAACACGAGGAACATCGGGATCGCTGCCCACATCGACGCGGGCAAGACGACGACGACCGAGCGTATCCTCTACTACACAGGCCGCGTACACCGCATGGGCGAGGTCCATGACGGCAATGCGACCATGGACTGGATGGAACAGGAACGGGAGCGAGGAATTACCATCACTTCCGCTGCCACTGCCTGTGAGTGGAACGATCATCGCGTCAACATCATCGACACCCCTGGCCATGTGGACTTCACCGCCGAGGTGGAGCGGTCGTTGCGCGTCCTCGACGGTGCCGTCGGCGTGTTCTGCGCCGTAGGTGGTGTCGAACCGCAGTCGGAGACGGTGTGGCGCCAGGCCGACCGCTACGAGGTCCCGCGCATCGCCTTCGTCAACAAGATGGATCGCAACGGCGCCGACTTCTACAACGTCCTGCAGATGCTGACCGACAGGCTGGGCAGCAATTTCGTGCCGATCCAGTTGCCCATCGGCACGGGCGAGACGTTCACTGGTCTGATCGACCTGGTGGCGATGAAGTCGATCACGTACGAAGAGACCTCCCTCGGGTCGGACTTCTTCGAGGGTGAGATTCCCGAAGATCTCATGTCACGGGCCCTCGAATACCGCGAAAAGCTGCTCGAGGCTGTGGCAGAGTTCGATGACCATCTGTTGGAGAAATTCCTCGAGGGCGGTGAGATCGAGGAGGCTGAGATCGTCGCAGCTCTGCGTCAGGCGACGATCGCTCTCAAGGCCGTGCCTGTGTGCTGCGGCAGTGCCTTCAAGCACAAGGGCGTACAGCGCCTGCTCGACTGCGTCGTCAACTACCTGCCATCACCGGCAGACGTCCCCGAGGTCACCGGACACCTGCCTGACTCAGAAGAAGAAGCCGTGCGCCAGGCCCGGGACGATGAGCCCTTTTCGGCGCTGGCCTTCAAGATCATGACCGACCCCTTCGTCGGTCGCCTGTCATTTGTGCGGGTCTACTCGGGTACGCTGCAGGCGGGTTCATACATATACAATGTCTCGACGGGTCGACGTGAGCGGGTTTCTCGACTGTTGGAGATGCACGCCAACGACCGGACGGAGAAGAAGGAAGTCCACGCTGGCGATATCGTCGCGGTCGTGGGCCTGAAGAACTCGACCACAGGTGACACGCTGTGCGACGAGGCGCATCAGATCGCGCTGGAGAAGATCGAGTTCGCCGAGCCGGTGGTACACGTGGCCATCGAGCCGAAGACCCGCGCCGACCAGGAGTCGTTGCAGACGGCCCTGACCAAACTCGCGGAAGAGGACCCCACGTTTCGGGTGCGCGTTGACCCGGACACGGCGCAGACGGTCATCTCAGGAATGGGCGAACTTCATCTTGAGATCCTCGTCGACCGGCTCTTTCGAGAGTTCAAGGTCGAAGCCAACGTGGGTAAACCCCAGGTCGCCTACAAAGAGGGTCTGCGCGTCGCCAGCCATGGCACGGGTCGTTTCGTGCGCCAGTCTGGTGGACGCGGCCAGTATGGCCATGTGGAGCTCGAGATTTCGCCGGGGGAAGCCGGGACGGGTCTGGTCTTCGACAACAAGATCGTCGGCGGCGCTGTGCCCCGGGAGTATGTCAATGCCGTCAAGCAGGGCATTGGCGAGGCCATGTCCAATGGTCCGGTCGCCGGCTACCCGATAGAGGACATCAAGGTCGAGCTTGTCGATGGCTCCTATCACGATGTCGATTCCTCGGAAATGGCGTTCAAGGTGGCCGGCTCGATGGGCTTCAAAGACGGTGCGGCCAAGTCCAAGCCGTTCCTCATGGAGCCGATCATGAGTCTTGAAGTGGTCGTGCCAGATCAATATCTGGGCGACGTCATCGGCGATCTCAACTCACACCGGGCAGATGTTGAGGGGATCAATCCTCGCTCTGACGCGCAGGTGATCGCCGCCAAGATTCCACTGTCAGAGACCTTCGGATACGCCACACGTCTGCGGTCATTGACCCAGGGGCGCGCCGTCTTCACGCTGCAGTTCGCCAACTTTCGCGAAGTGCCCAAGTCCGTCATGGAAGAGATCGTCGCCAGGATTCAGGGTACCGGGGAAGCCAAGGGCGCCAAGAGAGCCAAGAGCGGCCGTTGAGCCAGACAACAGGATTTCACCAGATCACGGAAAAGACAAGAAGCAGAAAGTCAGCAAGGGGAGAATCAGGAAATGGCCAAGGATAAATTCGAGCGCAACAAGCCCCATGTGAATGTCGGCACGATCGGCCACGTGGATCACGGTAAGACGACGCTGACGGCGGCGATCACGATGAACCTGGCTGCCCAGGGTCTGGCTGAGGCGAAAAGCATCGACGATATCGACAACGCCAAGGAAGAGAAAGAGCGTGGCGTGACGATCAACGTCTCTCATCAGGAATATGAGACGACGAATCGACACTACGCCCACGTCGACTGCCCTGGTCACGCCGATTACATCAAGAATATGATCACGGGTGCGGCGCAGATGGATGGCGCTATTCTGGTGGTCAGCGCCGCCGATGGCCCCATGATCCAGACCCGCGAGCACATCCTGCTCGCCCGTCAGGTCAACGTGCCCAAGATTGTCGTCTACCTCAACAAGGTGGACATGGTCGACGATCCGGAGTTGCTCGACCTCGTCGAGCTCGAGACTCGTGAGTTGCTCTCCGAGTACGATTTTCCCGGAGACGATATTCCCATGATTCGTGGGTCCGCGTTGAAAGCGGTGGAGGGCGATGATGGCGAAATCGGCAATGGTTCGATCACTGAACTGATGGCCGCCGTCGACGATTATATCCCTCTCCCCGAGCGCCCAGTGGACCAGCCCTTTCTGATGCCGGTGGAGGACGTGTTCTCCATCACGGGTCGCGGCACTGTGGGTACGGGTCGTATCGAGCGGGGTGTCGTCAAAGTCAGTGAGGATCTCGAAGTCGTCGGCATCCGCGAGACGCGCAAGACCGTGTGCACAGGCGTCGAGATGTTCCGCAAGCTCCTCGACTCCGGTCAGGCCGGTGACAACGTTGGCATCCTCCTCCGCGGCGTCGAGAAAGAAGAGTTGCAGCGCGGCATGGTCCTGTGCAAGCCTGGCAGTATCACGCCGCACCAGAAGTTCAAGGCTGAGGTCTACGTGCTGACGGGGAAAGAGGGCGGACGGGAAAAGCCGTTTTTCTCCGGTTACCGCCCGCAGTTCTACTTCCGCACGACCGACGTTACCGGTGACATCGCCCTGCCGGAAGGCACGGAGATGGTCATGCCCGGCGACAACGTCACCATGGACGTGGATCTGTACCAGCCTATCGCTATCGAGCCGGGTCTGCGTTTCGCCATCCGTGAGGGTGGGCGCACGATCGGTTCTGGTGTGGTTATCGAGATCACGGAATAAGGAACGAACGTGGCTGTTGACAGGATTCGCATTCGGCTGAAGGCCTATGACCACGCGGCGCTCGACCGCTCCGTGGACGAGATCGTCCAAACGGTGCGGCGCAGTGGCGCCCGGATCGCGGGTCCCGTCCCGTTGCCCACAAGGCGCACGATCTACACCGTGCTCCGCGGGCCCTTCGTGGACAAGAAATCCCGCGAGCAGTTCGAAACGCGCGTACACAAGAGGCTCATCGATATCTACGAGTCGACGCCGCAGACGGTCGATTCACTGATGAAACTCGACCTGCCCGCCGGCATCGGCATCGACATCAAGGTATAGGTACAGTCATGCCCTCCGTAGACATTCTGAGCGCAGCAGGGAAGAAGACCGGAACGGTCGACTTGCCGGTGGCTCTGTTCGAGGCCCGGGTGTCGGCGACGGCGGTGCACACCGCCGTGGTCGCTTACGAGGCCAATCAGCGCCAGGGCAACGCTTCGGTCCTCGGTCGCTCCGAGACAGCTCGCTCCAAGAAGAAGCATCATCGCCAGAAGGGAACCGGGGGAGCCCGCCGGGGAACTGTCGGCAGCCCTCTGCTCCGCGGAGGCGGTGTGGCATTCGGTCTGCCGAAGCCGCGTGACTATCGCACCAAGTTGCCGCGCTCCCTGCGCAAGCAGGCCTTGCGTTCGGCTCTCACTGCCATGGGTCAGGACGGTCAGATCGTTGTCGTCGATGGCCTGGGCCTGACGGAGCCGAGCACGAAGAGCTTCGCCGGCGCTCTGGCGGCGTGCGGTCTTGAAGGGCGCAAGGTCTTGCTCGTCACCGCCGAGAATTCACCGGTCGTGGTAAAGTCGGGCCGCAACATACCCAGGGTACAGATTCGCACGGCGGATACAGTGGGCACATACGACATCGTCGCCGCTGATGTGCTGGTCCTCGAACGGGCGGCCGTCGATGCGCTCAGCCGTATCCACGGCGACGACGCAGGCGAGTGAGGTCAGGGAAAATGTCCGGTTCACGCAGCATACTCCGCAGTCCGGTGGTAACCGAAAAGGCCACGATACTCCGCGATGGCAACACCTACACATTCAAGGTGGATGCGCGGGCGAACAAGGTCCAGATCCGGCAGGCGGTGGAGTCAATTTTCGAGGTCAAGGTCGATTCAGTGCGCACTCTGACAGTGCGTCCGAAGCCAAAGCGCCAGGGCGCCCATCAGGGCAGCACGTCTTCCTGGAAGAAGGCGTACGTGAAACTGCGTTCGGGCGAGTCCATCGATCTGATCGAGAACCTCTGAGACAGGGATAGCAAGAAATGCCGATCAAGAGGTTCCGTCCCGTTACGCCGACGCAGCGTCACAAGACGGTAAACACGTTCACCGAGGTGACCACCGACGCGCCCGAGAAGTCACTGACGGCACCACTGACCAAGTCGGGTGGGCGGAACAGTCGCGGCAGAATCACCGCCCGCCGTCGCGGTGGCGGACATAAGCGTCGCTACAGGGTCATCGATTTCCGGCGCAACAAGGACGGAGTCCCAGGTCGCGTCGCCACAATCGAGTATGATCCCAACAGGTCGGCCTTCATCGCTCTCATCGTCTATCGCGACGGGGAGAAGCGTTACATGCTGGCGCCCCACGGGCTGGCCGTGGGCTCGCAGGTCATGAGTGGGCCAGACGCACCCATCGCGGTAGGCAATGCCCTGCCGATGTCACGCATACCCATCGGCACGACGGTGCACAATATCGAGCTCAATCCCGGTCAGGGCGGTCGTATGGCCCGCAGTGCCGGTTGCGAGATCAGGATCATGGCACGGGACGAGGAAAGCGGTCGTGTGCATCTGCGACTGCCCTCAGGTGAGGACCGGGAGGTGCTGCTCTCCTGCAGGGCCACTGTCGGCCGGGTCGGGAATGTGGATCACGGGAACGTGGTCCTGGGCAAGGCTGGCAGATCTCGCTGGCTCGGGCGCCGCCCCAAGGTCAGGGGAGTGGTCATGAATCCCGTCGATCATCCGCATGGTGGCGGTGAGGGCAAGACTTCGGGAGGCCGACATCCGGTCACGCCCTGGGGCAAGCCCACCAAAGGATACCGGACACGCAAACGGAAAAAGGCGTCCAACGCCTGGATCCTGCGTCGCCGCAACCGCAAGTAAGAAGAGGGAAGGGAACGCTACGTGCCGCGCTCTATCAAGAAAGGCCCCTTCGTCGACGGCCATCTGGCCGACAAGATTGAAGGTATGAACAAGACGGGTGACAAGAAGGTGTTGCGTACCTGGTCGCGGCGTTCGACGATCACGCCAGACTTCGTCGGCCACACACTCGCCGTGCACAACGGGAACAAGTTCATCCCGGTGTATATCACTGAGAACATGGTGGGTCACAAGCTGGGAGAGTTTGCGCCGACGCGCACATTCCGCTCGCATACCGGGCGCGCCAACGAGCGCGCCACCGGCGTCCGGTCGTTGGGATAGAGGGAACGAGTCATGGAAGCGCGAGCCGTACAACGACACATCGGAATCCCGGCCACCAAAGTCCGTCAGGTCATCGACCTGATTCGTGGAAAACCGGTGGAAGAAGCCTTGGCAATCCTTCAGTACCTGCCAAGACGTGCTGCCGGCATTATCGAAAAGACCCTGCGTTCGGCCATCGCCAATGCCACACGCCAGGATGATGATGAGGAGATGGCAGGTCCGCCGGTCGATGTGGAGGATCTGTTCGTCAGCAGCATTCAGGCCGACCAGGGCCGCACCCTCAAGCGGCTGCGGCCACGGGCAAGGGGTTCTGCGAATCGAATCCTGAAGCGTCAGAGCCACGTAACGATCGTGGTTTCCGACGGTCGCGACGATGACGATGTGCAAGCGCCGGTGTCTCCGGCAGAGAGCGCTGCGGCTGAAGAAGCCGCTGTCGCCGAGTAGGCCGAACGGGCCAGGACGAGAAAGAGTCAAGAGAGGAAACTGCATTGGGTCAGAAGACACATCCCTACGGCTTTCGCCTGGGTGTCATCAAGGGCTGGAGTTCAAACTGGTTCGCGGAGAAGGATTTCTCTGTGCTCCTTGGTGAGGACATCACCCTGCGTCGATACATCCATCAGCGCCTGCAGCGCGCCGGCGTGTCTCGCGTCAACATCGAGCGGCATCCCAAGCGTGTGACAATCGAAGTACACACGGCGCGTCCCGGCATCGCCATCGGCCGCCGCGGCGCCGAGGTCGATAAGCTGCGTGATGAACTGAAGACGCTGACCAAGAAGGACGTGACTCTCAATATTCAGGAAGTGAAGAAACCGGAGCTCGACGCCCAGTTGGTGGCGGATAATCTCGCCCGGCAGTTTGAGCAGCGCGTCGCTTTTCGACGGGCCATCAAGAAGTGTGTCGCGTCGTCGATGCGGATGGGTGCTGAAGGGATACGCATTGAGTGCAACGGACGGATCGGTGGCTCAGAGATGACGCGTCATGAGCGCTCCGAACCGGCAGGGCGCGTGCCTCTGCATACTCTGCGCGCCGATATCGACTTCGCCACGGCCACTGCCTTTACCGTGTCCGGCACGGTAGGCGTGAAGGTATGGATCTGTCACGGTGAAGTCGTTGACGAAGCCGAAGCAGAACAGCAGCAGAAGATCTGAGGACGTAGACAACCATGTTGATGCCGAAAAAGGTCAAGTGGCGCAAGCAGTCTCGCGGGCGCATGCGCGGTCAGACCAAGGGTGGAGCCCTCGTTTCCTTCGGGGAGTTCGGCCTGAAGGCGCTGGAGCCGGGCTGGGTCACGAGTCGACAGATCGAGGCGGCCCGCATCGCCATCAGTCGGGCCATGAGCCGGACGGGCAAGCTGTGGATCCGGGTGTTCCCGGACAAGCCGCTGACAAAGAAGCCTGCCGAGACAAGGATGGGTAAGGGCAAGGGAGCGCCTGAGGAATGGGTCGCCGTCGTCAAGCCCGGTCGAGTGATGTTCGAGCTGTCAGGTGTTACGGAGGAGGTCGCCAAGGAGGCACTTCGGAAGGCTGGCCACAAGCTTCCCATCAAGACGAAGCTTGTCGAGCGTCTGGGCTGAGGGGCAGGAGAAGACAACGATGAAGGCAAGTGAACTGAGAGAGCAGAGCGCCGACGATCTGGCGGAGAGGCTGGAGGAACTCGAAGAGGAGAGCTTCAATCTTCGATTCCAGCACACCCTCGGACAGTTGAGCAGCCCTATGCGGCTCCGGGACGTGCGACGGGACATCGCCAGAGTGCGTACCCTGTTGACCGAAAACGCCGCCAAGCTCGGCGCTGAGCAGGAGAACTAAGGCAAGGACATGGCAGAAGATCAAGATGGTTTCGGTGGACGTGTCATCGAAGGATGCGTGATCAAGGCGGGCAACGAGAAAACTCGTGTTGTCGTCGTTGACCTGCGCAAGTCGCACCGACTGTACGGCAAGGGGATGACACGGACGTCGAAGGCAGTTGCTCACGACGAGCAGAACGAGTCGAATGTGGGAGACGTCGTGCGCCTGCGAGAGTGTCGGCCCATGAGCAAGACAAAGTGTTGGCGCCTGGTGCAGGTCCTGGAAAAGGCAGTCGTTCACGGCTGACGGCCGGCGCGGCCTCATTCAAGAAAGTCTGAAATGGTTCACGAGTACACCATACTTCGCATGGCGGACAACGCCGGTGCCCGCAAGGCCAAGTGCATCCGTGTCCTGGGTGGCTCCAAACGCCGCTACGCTGGCGTTGGAGATCTGATCGTGGTCGCTGTGCACGATGTCCTGCCCAACGGTCCTCTGAAGGAGGGCGAGGTGGCGCGCGCTGTCGTCGTGCGCACCAAGAAGGAATACCGCCGCCCGGACGGTTCCTACATACGGTTTGATGAGAATGCGGCAGTTCTCTTGAATCCGGACAATGAACCCCGGGGTACGCGCATCTTTGGTCCTGTCGCCCGCGAACTGCGCGATCGGCAGTTCATGCGCATCGTGTCCCTTGCTCCCGAGGTTGTGTAAGGCACCCCATGAAGATCAAGCGTGACGACACGGTTCTCGTAATCAGCGGCAACGACAAAGGCAAGCGCGGTCGAGTGCTGCGCGTGTTTCCCGAGCAGGATCGTCTCATCGTCGAGGGCGTGCGCATGATGAAGAAGCACACCAAGCCGACCCAGCGTGATCCACAGGGCGGGATCGTCGAGCGTGAGGCACCGATGCACATCTCGAATGTGATGCTCGTGGATCCGAAGAGTGATGAGCCGACGCGGGTTGGCAGGCGGCGTCTGGATGAGGGCCGCCAGGTGCGCATCGCCAAGCGCAGCGGCGAAATGATCGACTCCTGAGCGCGACGTAGAGACAAGAAGACAAATGACCAGACTGAGAGAACAATACACGAGTGAGATCGTTCCGGCGCTGCAGGAACGGTTCAAGTACGGCAACACGATGCAGGTACCGCGACTCGAGAAGATCGTAGTCAATGCCGGCGTCGGCGAAGCGGTGCAGGAATCCAAGGCGCTGGACGCGGTGCTGGCGGAACTGACTGCCATCACCGGACAGAAGCCGGCAGTGCGCCGGGCCAAGAAGGCGATCTCGAACTTCAAGCTGCGCGAAGGTATGCCCATCGGGGCTATGGTCACGCTGCGACGGGAGCACATGTTCGAGTTTCTCGATCGCTTCGTCAATTTCGCCCTGCCCCAGTCACGAGATTTCCGCGGCGTGCCAGCCACGGGCTTCGACGGGCGTGGCAACTATAACCTCGGGATTCGCGAGCAGATCATCTTTCCTGAGATCGACTACGACCGCGTCAACCAAATTCGCGGTATGAACATAACTTTCGTCACCAGCGCTACGAACGACGAAGAGGCCAAGGAGTTGCTGCGACTCCTCGGTGTCCCCTTCAGCAACTGAGAGACGGCGAATGCCCAAGAAGTGCCTGTTAGTCAAGTGGAACCGCGAGCCGAAGTTCAAGGTCCGCAAGTACACGCGCTGCCAGAAGTGCGGCAGACCCAGGGGTGTGTACCGCAAGTTCGCTCTGTGTCGAATCTGCTTCCGCGAACTCGCCTTGCGTGGCGAGATTCCGGGAGTGACCAAGGCAAGTTGGTAGGGGGGGCGACAAGACCATGAGCATGACCGATCCCATCGCCGATCTGTTGACGCGGGTCCGCAACGCCGCCAGTGCCGGCCATCGATCCGTCGACGTGCCGGCGTCGAAGTTGAAGCGCGAGATCGCTCGCGTCCTGGCTGAGGAGCGCTTCATCGACAATTTCGCCTACTACGATGATGGCAAGCAGGGACAGTTGCGTCTGTATCTGAGATACACTGCTGCAAATGACAGCATCATCCAGGGCCTGCGTCGTATGAGCAAGCCCGGTCTCCGCCGCTACGCGGCAAAAAGTGATCTGCCACGTGTCCGTCGTGGACTCGGTGTCGCCATCGTCTCAACGTCTCGAGGTGTAATGACCGACCGCGATGCCCGCCGTACGGGCGTAGGCGGGGAAGTCCTGTGCAGCGTCTGGTAGCCAGGCTGCGGAATCCAGCAAGAGGGAAGCAACCGTGTCGCGTGTAGGCAAACAACCGATTCCCGTTCCCACGGGTGTTGATGTATCCGTTCAGGGAGCGGATGTGACCGTCAAGGGACCGAAGGGTCAATTGGCCATGTCATATCGTACAGACTTCGTCGATGTTGCCGTGGCCGATGCCGAGGTGCGAGTCACCCGACGCTCCGAGGTCAAGCAGGCGATGGCGCTCCATGGCCTTACCAGATCTCTCGTGGCGAACGCCGTGCAGGGGGTCACCGAAGGCTATGTGAAGCACCTCGATCTCTTTGGCGTCGGCTATCGCGCCGAGGCCCAGGGACGCAACCTGACGCTGAACATCGGGTTCTCGCATCAGGTAGAGTATGTCGCTCCCGAGGGCATCGAGATCACCATCGGCGCTGGCATCACCGGGGCCCAGGCGCGAATCGTCGTGTCGGGCATCGACAAGCAGATGGTGGGGCAGGTCGCCGCCGATATTCGTCAGAAGCGCAAGCCCGACCCGTACAAGGGCAAAGGGATCCGCTACGAGAACGAGATCATTCACTGGAAGGCTGGTAAGTCGGCGGTCACCTGAGGCCCGCCGGAGATATCATGGCAAACAGAGAGAAGAAGAAGAAGATCGCGCGAACGCGGCGGCGATTCCGCATCCGCAAGAAAGTCCTGGGCACTCAGGAACGACCGCGGCTCGTCGTGCACCGCAGCTTGCGCAACATCGAGGCACAGATCGTCGACGACCATGCGGGTCATTCGGTGGTCGGCCTGTCGACGATGTCCAAGGGCTTTGAACGTTCCGGTCCGCCCGTCGAGCAGGGACGTGCTCTCGGCAAGATGCTGGCGGCCAAGGCGCAGGAGAAAGGCGTTGATCGAGTCGTTTTCGATCGAGCCGGTCTTCGCTATCACGGTATCGTCCGCGCTGTCGCTGAAGGCGCGCGTGAGGGCGGTCTCAAGTTCTAAGAGCGAATCGAGAGAGAAACCAGTTGGCCCGAATCGATCCCAGTAACCTCGAACTGACCGAGGTCGTCGTCCAGAACAGCGTTCGCCGCGTGTCCCACGTACGCAAGGGGGGACGTAACTTTTCCTTCACTGCCATGGTCGTGGCCGGCGACCGTGCCGGCCACGTCGGTGTGGGCTCCGGGAAGGCTGGTGAGGTGGCCGAGGCGATCCGCAAAGCCACGGAAGATGCCAAGAAGGACATCGTCACCGTGCCGGTCGTGGCCGCGACGATCCCACACGAAGTGATCGGTCGTTTCGGCGCCGCTCGAGTGCTGTTGAAGCCGGCAAGTCCGGGGACCGGAATCATTGCCAGCGGTGGCATTCGCATTGTGCTTGACCTGGCAGGGATTCACGATATCCTGACCAAGTCGCTGGGCTCGGCCAACTCACAGAATACGATCCAGGCCGCCGTCGACGGACTGCGGCAGTTGCGCGATGCGGAAGAGGTCTGCCGTATTCGTGGTATTGCCCTCGGGGACCTACGATGAAGCTGGTCATCACGCAGCACCGCAGCGCCATCGGGCGTTCGAGAAAACAACAGGACACTGTCAGGGCACTTGGCATTCGCCGTCTGAACCAGACGGTCACTCACAATGATACGCCTCAGATCCGCGGCATGATTGCCCGGGTCTCGCACCTGCTCCAGGTATCTGAGCAGAGCGCCTAGGTCAACGGAAGAGGACAGGACAGCCATGCAACTCGGAGATCTTCAACCGGCACCCGGCTCGCGGCGTCAGGCCCGACGCAAGGGGAAAGGCCCCGGCTCCGGCAACGGCAAGACCGCCGGACGCGGCCACAAGGGGCAGCGCTCCCGTTCGGGTGGTATGCGCGGAAGTCGCACCGGTTTCGAAGGCGGTCAGATGCCACTGCATCGCCGACTCCCGAAAATCGGTTTTTCGAACAAGAAGTTCCGCACCGAGTACCAGGTCGTGAATATCGGTGACATCCAGAAGGTTGGGCTCGAGGGAGATGTGGGCCCTGAGCAACTGGTCGCCGCCGGTCTTGCCCGCAGGTCGGGCCTCATCAAGATCCTGGGTGATGGAGAGTTGACGAACAAAGTCGCAATTGTCGCCCACGCCGCATCGCGCTCGGCGCGCGAGAAGATCGAAGCTGCCGGCGGCAGCTTCGCTGTCCATTCGGCGTAGGAAGAGCTCACCGTGCTGCAAAGCTTCCAGAACTGCTTCAAGATTCCCGAACTCCGGCAGAAGATCCTGTTCACGATCGGGATTCTCATCGTCTACCGGATCGGCGGCCAGATTACGGTGCCCGGCATCCGCGATACGGTACTGCAGGAGTTTTTCGCCGGCTCTGGCAACACCCTTTTCGGGCTCTACGACATGTTCGTGGGCGGCGCCTTTACCAGGGCCACCGTCTTCGCTCTCGGTATCATGCCCTACATCAGTGCTTCGATCATCCTGCAGCTGATGGGAGCCGTCGTGCCTTTCTTCCAGAAGTTGCAGCGCGAAGGCGAAGAGGGCCGCAAGAAGATCAACCAGTACACGCGCTACGGCACAGTGTTCCTCGGCGCGGCCCAGTCCTTGGGTGTCAGCTACTTTCTGGAGAGCATCAAAGGCCAGTCTTCCGGCATCGAAGCAGTCATCGATCCCGGGGTTGGTTTCCGTCTGCTGACCATGGTGACGATTACAACCGGCACCATCTTCATCATGTGGCTCGGCGAGCAGATCACGGAACGCGGTATCGGCAACGGTATTTCACTCATCATCTTCGTCGGTATTATCTCCGAGTTACCGTACGCGGTGAAGAGCGAGTGGAACCACTATCTGATCAATCGCGGCTTCACCAAGAGTCTGATCGAGGAGCTCTTCCTCGTCGTGCTGATGGTGGTCGTGGTGGCTGCCGTCGTGTTGATGACGCAGGGACAGCGACGGATTCCCGTGCAGTATGCCAAGCGGGTTGTCGGGCGCAGGGTGTACGGAGGGCAGACAACGCATATCCCGTTGCGGATCAATGCGGCTGGTGTCATCCCCATCATCTTTGCCCAGTCGATCATGTTCCTGCCCGGAACGATCACGCAGTTCTTCCCGGAGAGCGATGTGATGCAGCTCCTCGGGGCATACTTCACTACCAGTTCTGTCGTCTACTGGGCGTTCTACGGCCTGATGATCGTGTTCTTCACTTATTTCTACACGGCCATCGTCATGGATCCACAGCAACTGGCGGACAACATGAAGCGACACGGCGGCTTTATCCCGGGTGTTCGCCCCGGCAAGCGCACCGCCGAATACATCGACGGGATCATGACCCGTATCACCTTGCCTGGTTCCATGGCGCTGGCGGCGGTGGCCATCTTTCCCTTTTTCGTGATCAATCAGTTTAACGTGACGCCGTCCTATTCACAGTTTTTTGGCGGCACCGGGCTGTTGATCATCGTCGGTGTGGCTCTCGACACGCTGCAACAGTTGGAGTCCCAGCTGATGACGCGGCACTATGAGGGCTTCATGAAAAAGGGCCGCATCCAGGGGCGCCGCTGAGGCCTGGTGGGTTTGAGCGAGAATACAAGGCGAAAAGAATGAAAGTCAAAGCATCAGTTTCGAAGCGTTGCGCCGATTGCAAGATCATCAAGCGTCATGGCGTGGTGCGGGTCATCTGCAAGCGCAATCCGCGCCACAAGCAGCGACAAGGATAAGGGGCAGCAAGCTGCCTTACGAGTCGGCTGCGCCGACTCTCCACGAAAGGTTCCATTTGATTCTTCCAGTTCCGGCGCCGACGGCGTCTCAAGGAGTGTAGCACATGGCACGTATCGCAGGCGTCGATCTCCCTCGGGAGAAAAGAATCGACGTGGGTCTGACCTACATATATGGCATTGGCCGCACGTCGGCTAACGCGATCCTGTCGGAGTCAGCTGTCACGCCTGAGACGCGCGTGGGCTCGCTCAGCGAAGAGCAGGTCATGCAGTTGCGCAACATCATCGAGCAGAAGTACCGAGTCGAGGGCTCTCTGCGCGGTGAGGTGAATATGAATATCAAGCGACTGATGGACATCGGCTGCTATCGAGGACTTCGGCATCGGCGGGGGTTGCCGGTGCGCGGCCAGCGAACCAAGACGAACGCCCGTACGCGGAAGGGGCCGAGCCGGGCCATTGCGGGCAGGAAAAAGGCACCCCGGAAGTAAGGGGCTAACTGCGCCCCTTACTTTCCGGGGTGCTCGCTCAGTTATCAGGTAGTCCGCGCGGTTCGCATTCGGCGGCCGCGTCACGAGGACCGTATCAAGGAAGTCTGAGTTGCCAGCAGAGAGAGGTCGCAGGCGCCGTAAGAAGTCCAAGAAGGCAGAAGCGCTGGGCGTCGCCCATATCCTGTCTACTTTCAACAACACGATCGTCACCCTCACCGATGTCGAGGGCAACGTGATCTCCTGGGCCACCCCCGGCAAGGTGGGTGTCGTCGGCAGTCGGAAGTCCACGCCCTTTGCCGGTCAGCTTGCCGCCGAACGCGCGGCACAGGAGGCGATCACCATGGGCCTGCGCAAGGTGGAAGTCTGGGTCAAGGGCCCCGGTGTGGGCCGCGACTCGGCGATTCGTGCCCTGCAGAATGCGGGTCTTGAGATCGCCGCGATTCGTGACGTGACCCCCGTGCCGCACAACGGTTGCCGTCCGCCCAAGCGGCGACGGGTCTAGGTCAGGGAGAGACGAGATGAGCAGATATACCGGACCGAACTGCCGACTCTGTCGTCGAGAGGGAGCCAAGCTGTTCCTCAAAGGCGAGCGTTGCACGCTCGAAAAGTGCTCTTTCGAGCGCCGTTCCTACGGCCCCGGACAGCACGGACAGAACATGCGCCGCAAGAAGTCGGAATACAGCGTGCAGTTGCGGGCCAAGCAGAAGCTCGCCCGCATCTATGGCGTGCGCGAGGGGCAGTTCCGCAAGTATTACAAGGAGTCGACGCGAGTGCAGGGCGTCAGCGGTGAGAACCTGCTGCGCCTGCTTGAGAGTCGTCTCGACAGTGTCATCTATCGCCTTGGTCTGGCGCCATCGCGCAAGGCCGCGCGGCAGTTGGTACGACATAACCATTTCACAGTGAACGGCAAGCGTGTCAATATACCTTCCTACCTGACGGCACCCGGTGACGCGATCGCCGTTGCTGAGGGCAGCGTAAAGTTGGAGGCCGTCCACGAGTCGCTGCGACGCTCACGCGAGATGGTGCCCTGGTTGTCCGTCGACAAGGCCAACCTCACAGGTGCCGTTGTCGAAAGACCGAACCGTGCCGATATCCCCACCCCGGTTGAGGAACAACTCGTCATCGAGTTCTACAGCCGCGTATAACAGACAGTACCAGAAACCCAGCAACCCAGAACTCATATAAGGGATCAACCACATGGCCCTCGAAGGTCTCCAGATGCCGAGGCTCCTTGATATCGACAAGGAGAGTCTAACAGATACCTACGGCAAGTTCGCCCTCCAGCCTCTGGAGCGTGGCTTCGGCGTGACGATCGGTCACGGTCTGCGCCGGGTCCTGGTCTCCCAGATCCAGGGCGCTGCCATCAAGTCGCTGAGCGTCGAAGGCGTGCAGCACGAGTTTTCCGTGATCAAAGGCGTCCGCGAGGACGTGCCGGAGATCGTCCTCAACCTCAAGGAAGTGGCGCTGCGTTTCCACGGCGACGAGGATCGCGTGTTGCGCGTCGAGGCCAAAGGACCCGGGGAGTTGAAGGCCAAGGATCTGGCCGTCGATGCCAGCGTTGAGATCATGAATCCGGAGCTCCACATCGGCACCCTGGGCAAGGACGCCAACGTCGTCATGGAACTCACCGTGGGCAATGGCCGCGGGTACGTCTTTGCCGATGAGAACAAGTCCGCCGAACAGCCCATCGGGACGATTCCGATGGACTCGAACTTCTCGCCCATTCTGAAGGTCAACTACAACATTGAGAATGCGCGCGTCGGTCGTCGGACAGATTACGACAAACTGACCCTTGAGGTCTGGACCGACGGGTCCGTCGGGCCTGAGGACGCTGTGGCCCAGGCTGCCCGGGTGTTGATCGAGCACCTCGGACTGATCGCCAACCTCGAGGACGAGCCGGCTCAGGGCTCGGACGAGAAGGAGGTTGACGAGGAGACCAAGCGCGTTGCCCGTCTGCTGAACACCAATGTCGACGAACTCGAGTTGACCGTCCGCTCTGCCAACTGCCTGCGGGCCGCGGGAATCTCGACCCTGAAGGAAATGGTTCAGAGGACCGAGGCCGAGATGCTCAAGTTCCGGAACTTTGGTCGGAAGTCATTGAAGGAACTCGGCGAGATTCTTACTACGATGGATCTGGCCTGGGGCATGGACATATCCAGGTACGAAGATGTCGAGGTCGAAGAAGAGCCGGCCGGTTCACTGGCTGAGGAGTTTTAGCAAGTGCGACACGGGAAGAAGTCGGTCAAGTTCGGCCGTGAGAGAAGCCATCGCCGGGCCATGATGTTCAACATGGTGACCTCTCTGCTCGCCCACGAGCATGTGAGTACCACGAACGCCAAGGGCAAGGAACTCAAGCGCCAGGCGGAGCACATGATCACCTTTGCCAAGCGCGGTGATCTGCACTCCCGGCGTCAGGTCCTGCGTCACATCGCTGACAAATCAGTCGTCGGCAAACTTTTCGATGAACTGGGCCCACGATACTCTGAGCGCAATGGGGGCTATACGCGACTCATCAAGATCGGCCCGAGGCGGGGAGACGGAGCCGAAATGTGCATTGTCGAACTCGTCGATCGGCAGGGTGAGGATGTGCCGGAGGCGGCCTCTGGGACTCCTGATGTGGCCGAGGAGACCGTGACGGACGAGTCCTGACCAGCACCAAGGCAGCATGGGCAACACGTACGGCGAGGTGGGAGCTGATGTTCTCCGCCTCGCCGTTTGCCGTACAGCGACATTTCCCGTGAAGCAGGCTCCATGAAGAGAGGCGAGCACGTCGTCGTCGGAATCGAGACCCTGACCCCCAAGGGGGACGGCCTGGCGGTACTCGATGGCCGTGAGATTCTCGTACCTCGTACAGTGCCGGGTGACCGAGCCGAGGTCTACCTGCGGCGGAAGCGCAAGGGACGCTTTGAGGGTGTTGCTGACGACCTGATCGAGGAGGGTATGCCTCGCCATGATCCCGGCTGTCCGCACTTCGGTCTCTGTGGTGGTTGCCGCTGGCAGGACCTGTCCTGTGGCGATCAGCTGCAGCTGAAGCAGGACATGGTACGACAGTCCTTCGATCGCCGTGAACTGGCGCCACTGACCTGGTATCCGATCGCGCCAAGTCCCGACCCCTTCTATTACCGCAACAAGATGGAATTCTCCTTCGGCACCGACCGTGACGGCGACCTGCAGCTGGGTCTGCATGTGCGGGAGCGCTACAACCGGGTGTTCGATCTGGAAGCCTGTCTGCTGCAATCGGAAGCATCGAATCAGATCGTCGACAGTTTCCGGCGCCATGCCGTGCGTCTCGAACTGCCGGTGTATGACCTGAAATCACATGAAGGCCTGCTGCGCTTTCTCGTCGTACGCGATGCCAAGGGCACCGGGCAGGTCATGGTCAGCCTCGTCGTCGCCGAATACCCGGCTGCTTCGATCGACAGTCTTCTCGAGGGAGTGTTTCAGGACGTGGGAGAACTGATCACGACCTGCGTCGTCACCCGGCACACCGGCAGGGCCCAGGTGGCCAAGGGAGAAGCCGAGTTCGTCATCAAAGGAGAGGGGCGCATCGTCGAAATCTGTGGTGGCCTCGAGTTCGAGGTCTCGCCACAGTCCTTTTTCCAGACCAATACCCGTGCCGCCGCCGGGCTCTACGATCGAGTCGTAGACCTTCTGGGGGAGCTGCACGATGCTGACGTTCTGGACCTCTACGCCGGCACGGGGGGCGTCAGTCTGCATCTGGCGCAGGCAGCGCGGTCCGTCGTCGGCATCGAGGAGGTGGGCGAGGCAGTAGACGATGCCAGGCGCAACGCCGTACGAAACGGCATCGACAACTGCACCTTTCTTGTGGAGCGGGCCGAATCGGTTCTCGGCGAACTGGCTTCCGAGGAGGGGGAGCGATTCGACGCCATCGTCGCCGACCCGCCTCGTGCGGGAATTCACAAGAAGGCCCTGGCGGGAATCGTGGCCTTGGGACCCCCGGTCCTGATCTACGTCTCCTGCAACGCCGAGACCCTGGCCGACGACCTCTTTATCCTGACACAGGCAGGGTACGATGTGATCACTGCGCAGCCGGTAGAGATGTTCCCGCACACCCCCCACTGTGAGGTCCTGACCTCCCTGAGGCGCACACCGCGGTGGTCGGGAAACCTGGCGCAGGATTGACGAACTCGTTGTCCCTCAGCTTATAGGCGGACTTGGCGTTGAAGTCGAGGGTCTCGACGACTTCGGGCAAAAGACGGAAGCGGCCGATGACACGGCATTCGAGGTTGTGTGGTACCCGACGGCTGAAGAACTGCAGCCTGATCACCTTGCTGTTCAACGTGTTGTCCGTGCTCGAGCTCTTCACGTTGTCAGGCGAAGTGATGTAGATGTTGGCTCCCTCGCTGTAGATCTTCTTGTCGCGACGGAGGAAGAAGGCCTTGCCCAGATCGTCCGGATCCTCGTCATCGCCGCCAGGCGAGGGCATGTATACGAGAGTTGACGGCGGACTCATCGCGGCCAGCTGAGTGATCTCTACCCTTGGATCAAAGGCAGGACCCTTCTTCTTCCTGCCGAAGAGTGAGTCAAAGATGGCCATGGAGCGAACCGTAGGGTGGTTTGTAGGTGGCGGAAACGGAGTTACTGATCCGGCGTAAGGCACCGGCTAGCATTACACTTATGTTAACCTATCAAAGATATCTTCTGTGTGGGAGGTGTCACGCAAAAGGCCATACATGTCCGAGACCGAACCACCTGGGTCCGAACCCGTCCTGCCTCGGGTCCTGGTGACCTCACCAGAGGATGAACCCACCCAGCACCTGGTCTCCTTCCTGCGACAGCAGGGCTTTGAGGTGTTGTGGGCGCGGGAGGGCGGGGCAGCGTACGACATCCTCGACTCAGAACCTGTCGATGCACTGATCTGCCACATGTCCGACAGCCGCATCGACGGCTTCCGGCTCGTGCAACTGGCCCGTCAGCGGAATCCGGAGATCTGTGCCATCGTCTCCGGGACGGCCGATGACATCGAACAGGGTACGGAAGTGATGCGCCAGGGGGCCTACGATTTTCAGGTGCGCCCACTCAACCTCGGCAAGCTGCGTGCGGTGCTGGATCGGGGCCTCTCGCACCAGAAGCTGGTGGGTGAGATCACCGATCTGCAGCGCCGGCTGCAGGAACGCTACCGTTACGGCGGTATTGCCAGGCGCTCATCCGCCTGGCAGCGGATCTACGCCCAGATCGAGCAGGTGGCCCCCTCACGGGCGACGGTTCTGCTCACAGGGGAGACCGGTACAGGGAAGGGGGAGGTGGCCAAGGCCATCCACCAGAACAGCACCCGCCGGGATCGCGCCTTCGTCGAGACGAACTGTGGAGCCCTTCCGGACGGGATCATCGAAAGTGAACTCTTCGGCCACGAGCGGGGAGCCTTCACCGGTGCCAGCACATCACACAAGGGGCGTTTCGAGCTGGCCGATCTGGGCACCCTGTTTCTCGATGAGGTCGGCGATCTGTCCTCGGCCACCCAGGTGAAGCTCCTGCGGGTCATCCAGAGCGGCGAGTTCGAGCGGGTCGGCGGCGCCGAGACGATGCGTGCCGACGTGCGTCTGATCGCGGCCACCAATCGAGACCTGGAGGGTATGGTCGAAGACGGCAGTTATCGAGCGGATCTGTTCTACCGGCTGAATGTGGTCACCATCCGTATTCCGCCACTGCGTGAGTGTCGTGAGGATGTGCCGATTCTCGTCAATGAGTTCCTTGGCCAGTTCTCCCAGGAGAACGACCGCACGGTGCACACCATAACGCCGGCGGCCATGGATCTGCTGATGAGCTACGAATGGCCAGGCAACGTGCGCGAACTGAAGAACTGCGTGGAAGGCATGGTCGTCATGTCCCCACCGGAACGTGTCCTGGATGTGGTCGATGTACCGGCCCCATTTCGCGGCGAGGCACCGACGCCGGGCGATGAGGATGGCATGCGGGTGGGGATGACGATGAAGCAGATCGAGAAGCTGGCAATCGAAGAAACCCTGAAAGCCGTACGTCACGATCGCCGCAAGGCGGCTGCCATGCTGGAGATTGGCCTGAGCACCCTCTACCGCAAGGAGAAGGAATACGGCCTGCGCTGAGCGCCGCCCACCCTCACGTGGTACCGCCGTAGAGCTGACGGATCATGGTATTGAGCGAGTCCTGCGGATTGGCGAGGATTTCCCTGGTGACTTCGTAGGCGGTCTTCTCCAGCAGTTTGAGGCCGTGCCCGTAATCCGAGAACAGCTCCGGGCAGAGATCACCAGGCAATCGCCCGGCCTCAACTCCCATGCGGCGCAGGTCTGCGGTGGCTTCGTCGGTGAACGTGAGTTGAATGTTGTGATCCCGTTCAAAGGCTGTACACCAAGCCCGCAGCGAGTGGTCGATAACGAACTCCTCGAGAGCCCTGGCGGGATCCTGAACGACATCGGCGGTGACCGCGAAGCACTCCACGTCGAGGGAGGGCAGGCGGCACTCGAAGTCGAGGAGCACCTTCTCGACGGCGCTGACGAGCCCACGGGCGCCGGTATGCTCCTCGATGGCCAGGTCGGCGAGGCGCTCGAGGGCGGCATCCTCAAAGGTCAGGCCGATGTCGTAGGCGAGGAAATCCCGTACCTTGGACAGGACTACGCTGCTGTTGTCGGAACGCAGAATGGCGAGAAAATCGTCACGCGACAATTCGTCGAGAACGGCGGTGACGGGCAGGCGACCGATGAACTCGGACTCAAAGCCGAATTCGATCAGATCCTGGGAGCGCACCTGGCCAAACAGTTCGTCCGCTTGGTCAGGGGCATCGCCGCGTTCCTCCGCCGTTGCCTGGAAACCCATGCTTCCCTGGTTCAGGCGACGAGCGATGATGTCCTCAAGGCCGGAAAAAGCGCCGCTGACAACGAACAGGATATCGCGCGTATTGACCTTCTTGCGCTCCGCCTTTCCGGTGCGCTGCATCTGGATGACGGTTTCCATCTGTGAGGACAGATCATGAGGGGACTTGAGATCGACGTCCGTCTCTTCCATCAACTTGAGCAGATTCCGTTGCACTCCAGAGCCCGAAACGTCGGGGCCGGCGCTACGACCGCTGGCGGCGATCTTGTCGATTTCATCGAGGTAGATGATTCCGTGTTGCGCCAGCTCGATGTCGCCATCAGCGTCGTGGACGAGTTCACGGACCAGGTCTTCGACATCACCGCCGACATACCCTGTTTCACTGAACTTCGTGGCATCGGCTTTGACAAAAGGCACACCGAGCCGCCGTGCAATGAGACGAATGAGATAGGTCTTGCCGACGCCGGTAGGCCCGATCATCAGTACGTTATTCTTTATGCGACCCACTTCTTCCTCGTCCTCATCGGGCAGTCTGAGACGATTGAAGTGGGTGCAGATCTTCGTCGACAGGATCGCCTTGGCCCGGTGCTGGCCGACGACGAATCCGTCGAGGTGGTCGATGAGTTCCTGCGGCTTGAGGTGGAAGTCGAAGCGCTCGCCTACGGGCACATCGGGAGTCCCGGCATCGGTGCCGGCCGTTTCGGTTCCAGCATTCTCGACGCCTTCGACGTCGGCGGAAGCCTGCCGATTCTGCTGCTCCTCGATGATGCGCCGAATCTGCTCGGGGTCGAGTCCGGGTTTTTCACCACGCCACTCTGCGTGCTGCCACTCTGCGTGCTGCCAGTCTCTGTGCCTACGGAAGGACATCGTCTTGTCGCAGCCTGAGGAAATGAGAAGAAGGAAGCCGAAACTCCACCGAGGCGAATGTACCCGGGGGCACCGTGGTGGACAAGGCGTCATCCCGTCTCCGGGGACCTGGCTGGCGGCGGCCCTCCTTCTTGTCGTCATGGCCGCTGCGGTTGGCGCCGCTTTTGAGGGAGCCCGTTACTCGCGGGCTGCGGAGCGTCACTTCACGCGGGGAATCACGGCCTACGACGGCGGCGATCTCGAGACGGCGAGGGAGAATTTCCGCTCCATCTCGGACCTGCCTGCCAATCAGCGCTCAGGAGCGGCGCTGCTGATGCTCAGCCGTACCTTGATCCGGCAGGGAGGAGACGCCCCGACAGGAGCGGTGGCCTCCGCCGCATATCACGACGCAATCGACGTGTCCCGCGAACTGCTGCGCCAGGCGCCTGACAGCCGCTATTCGGCGGATGCGAGGTTGCTCGTTGGTGACGCCTACCACCAGTTGAAACGGTTCTATGAGGCCGCCACGGAGTACGCTCGTATCCTGGAGGGGACGGCACCCCTTGCCGTGCGGGCAATGGCTGCCGAGCGACTGGCCGCCATCGTCCGCAATCGACGGATCACGACAGTCACCCATCAGCCGGATGCACCCCCGAGCGCGCTCGACCGCATCCGCCTGAAACTCGGAGAGGATCGACTGCGCGATGCTCTCCTGTTCGGCGAGGCTCGCTGGTATGGACGTCTGGGGTGGGGGGGCCAGAGTCGGGAACGCTTCACAGCCTACATCGACAGCGTCGGAACCGACGGCATGTTCTACTCCCTGGCCAAGGCGGGTCTGTCCGGGCAAACGATGGCCGTACCGGCTACCGTCGAGGCCCCGGAGCTCGTCGTGGACATCGCCGAGCCGCTGCCGGTGTCACCCTCGGGCTGGGCTCCCCTCGCCGGGCGGGAGGATGCGCCGCGTATCGGCGTTCTGGCGCCCATGTCGGGTCCCCGCTGGGAACGTGAGATCGGACGCGACCTGCTGGCTGGAGCCCGGATGGCCAATGAAGAGATGGGCGAGCCCTTCGATCTCGTCGTCTTTGATACGGGCAGCGAGTATGTCGACTTCGAGGGCGAGACCGTGCCCATCTATCAGAGTGAGGCGAGTCGTCTGGTGCGCGTCGTTTCCGGAACCCGGTTCCTCATCGATGAGGTGGGTGTCGCCGCCATCATCGGCCCCGTGTTCTCGACCTCCTGTGCCGCCGCTGCCGGTCTGGCCGAAGCGGCAGGTGTACCGCTGATCGCGCCTCTGGCCCAGCAGAGCGGTCTCGATACCCTGGGCAGCCACCTGTTTCAGCTCAATCCGATCCCGGAGGTGCAGGGACGGGCCCTGGCGGAGTACGCGACTCTCGTTCTCGGCTTGAAGACTCTCGCCATCCTCTCGCCTCTAAGTGACTACGGCTATGACTTTGAGCAGGCCTTCACACACACGGCGACCCGCAACGGTGGTCTGGTTCTGCACAGCGACTGGTACGTTCCCGAGGCGACGACAGATTTCCACGCCCAGTTCGATTCGCTGCGACAGAAGGGTTTCCGCCTCATGCCGCCGGCGGGGGACGACAGTCTGTCACTGTTCGATTCACTTGAGACGGCATTGCTCGATACGACCGTGTCCGGGGAGTGGTTGTTCGAGGAGTTGGTCCGTGCCGAGGGGCTCGGGGTGGCACCGAGTCAGCCGGACTCATCGGAGCGCTTCGTCGATACCGTAGATGGGGTCGTCATCGTCGCCGAGCACTTTGACGACGCTGCCCGTATCGCGCCGCAACTCCACTTCAATCGGTTGCAGACGCAGATGCTGGGCAACGACATCTGGAATGATGCGGAGGCCCTCGCTGAACTGTCCCGGACGGAGCGAGACCATCTGCGGAGTGCCATCTTTGTCTCCCGTCGACAGGGCTCCGAAACCGAGCGGGACTTCGTTGACCGCTATCGACTTCGAACCCATCGTGACGACGTCGGATATGCCGCAGCCGGCTTCGATGCGGCCAGCCTCATTCTACGGGGCTGGTCCTCCGTACACGGCACCGGCGCAGATCTGCGGCAGTTTCTCGCCGACGTGCGCCAGTACGAGGGTGCCTCAGGCCGCATCAGCTTCACCGAGAGCCGTCGGGCGAATTCTGAGATGACCCTGTTGACGATCGATCACAATGGTCAGGTGAGACCGTTGGGCGCCGCCGACCTGCCCAGCCTCAAACCGACCTACGTCGACGCCGATCTGCCGGCCGAAAGCCTGCCTGACGAAGGGGACGACGGGCCCGAATGGGAGCTGAGCGAGTCACCCCGTTGAGGCGCCAATCGCCGCTCCGTTGCCGGCTCGTGATCACGTTGTTAGATTCTTTGGCTGTGGTTGCCGGCGATCAACGCCGTTCGCCGACAGGAGAGACCAAGCGATCGAACCATGCCGACATACGAATACGAATGCAAGAAATGTGGACACCAGTTCGAAACCGTGCAGAGCATCAAGGATGACCGCCTGAAGAAATGCCCGAAGAGCGAGTGTCCTGATGGCTCCGGCAAGGGAAAGGTCGAACGCCTGATCGGGGCCGGTGGTGGGTTGCTGTTCAAGGGGTCGGGATTCTACATCACCGACTATCGGAGCGACAACTACAAGAAATCAGCCAAGGCTGACAAGCCAGGTGGCGGAGACAAGTCGTCGGCTGACAAGCCAGGTGGCGGAGACAAGTCGTCGAACGACAAGTCGTCGAACGACAAGTCGTCGGGCAGCACATCGTCAGACGCGAAAACATCCGACGGAAAATCCTCGGACGGCAAGTCATCGACCGGCAAGTCATCCTCAGCGGACTGACGACTTTTCGGGAACCGGAGCAAACCTCCGGGCGTCAGGCGCCAATATCAACTTCGAGAGCAGTGGAGTGACCCAAGTGCGCAGTACGAACGTGTGTTTGAGAACCATACTTTTGGTGAGTGCCGTAGCGCTGAGTACCGGTCTCGGCTGTGCCGGTCCCGAGCCGGACACCGAACTGGCCAACGCTTTACAGGCCGCACGCGAAGCGGCGCAGGACACGGCCAGGGGCGAGGAGGCGATCGCGCTTCTGGAAGCCTTCGTGCAGAAATATCCCGCCGATGTCACCGTTCCAGAGGCACTCATGCAGCTGGCCGTTCTGCGTCAGCAGCAGGGGGACATGGTTGCTGCCGTGGCCGACTATCGGCGGATCCTCGAGTCCTTCCCCACCAGTGAGGTCGCCGACGGGGCGCAGTTCATGATCGCCTTTGTCTGCGAGGAGCATCTGCATGATCTCGATGCCGCCCGGAGTGCGTACCAGGCGGTGATCGACAACTACCCGGACTCCGAACTGGTCAGCCAGGCACAGCAGCTTCTCGCGCACGTGGGACAGGACCCTGATACGTGGGTGCCAGGCTTCCAGGAAGGCTCCACAGAAGACCCTCAATGAGCGAGAAGAGGGACGACGACGTGCAGAGCCACCCCGATATCGGTGCCTTGACCGCACAGATTCAGCAGGAGAGTCTGCTGCTGGACCGGGTTCTGACCGAGATGGACCGGGTTATCGTCGGCCAGCGCCCCATGCTCGAGCGCATCCTGATCGGCTTCCTCTGCGGCGGGCATATCCTGCTCGAAGGGGTACCAGGCCTGGCCAAGACGCTCACTGTCAGCAGCCTGGCGCGAATCATTCAAGCCCGCTTCCATCGCATTCAGTTTACCCCCGATCTGTTGCCGGCCGACCTCACGGGTACGCTCATCTACGAGCAACACTCAGGCGAGTTCGTCGCCCGCAAGGGACCGATCTTCGCCAATCTGATCCTCGCCGACGAGATCAATCGTGCCCCTGCCAAGGTACAGAGCGCCCTGCTCGAAGCGATGCAGGAGCGCCAGGTCACCATCGGCGATACCAGCTATCAGTTGGATGATCCCTTCCTGGTGATGGCGACGCAGAATCCCATTGAGCAGGAGGGTACCTACCCGCTGCCCGAAGCCCAGATCGACCGCTTCATGCTGAAAGTGAAAGTCGACTATCCATCACGTGACGAAGAGCGGCAGATCCTCGAGCGCATGATGGAAGACCGAGACGTACCGCTGGAGCCGGCTGTCAGCCTCGATGACCTGCGCCGGGTGCGGGAATCGGTGCGACTGGTATACGTCGACGACAAGATCAAGGATTACATCGTCGATCTCGTGCAGGCCACACGGACACCGGTAGAGGCGGGCCTGGCGGAGCTGGCGCCCCTGATCGAGTACGGCGCCTCGCCGCGAGCGACCCTGTACCTGGCGCGAGCGGCACGGGCGCACGCCTTTCTGCGGCGCCGAGGATATGTCACTCCGGAAGATGTCAAGGCGATCGGTCCCGATGTGCTGCGGCACCGGGTCGCTACCAGCTACGAAGCGGAGGCGGAAGAGGTCGATTCCGAGCGCATCGTGGCCCAACTCTTCGATCATATCGAAGTGCCTTAGGCTGATGGCCGCCGTTCCACAGGAAATACTCGACAACGTCCACCGGATCGAGATCCAGGCGGGTCGCCTGGTGAACGACCTGTTCGCCGGCGAGTACCATTCCGTGTTCAAGGGACACGGGATGGAGTTCGCCGAAGTGCGGGAGTACCAGGCCGGCGACGATGTGCGAACCATCGACTGGAACGTCACGGCCAGGTCCGGCGGCAAACCCTTCGTCAAGATCTTCGATGAGGAGCGGGAGTTGACCGTGGTCCTCGTCGTCGATGCCAGTGCCTCGGGTGGCTTCGGGTCCGGCCCCCGGCTGAAGGGGGAAGTGGGAGTCGAGATCTCAGCACTGCTGGCCTTCTCCGCCATTCGCAATAACGACCGTGTCGGGCTGCTCATCTTCACCGATGAGGTCGAGGTCTTCGTGCCCCCGAAAAAGGGTCGGCGTCACGTTCTGCGAGTCATCCGCGAGCTGCTCTACCATCGCCCCAGGGGACGGCGCACGTCCATCTCGCAGGCATTGGAGACCCTGGATCGTGTCGTCCGGCGGCACGCGGTGGTGTTTGTCATCTCTGATTTCATCGACGAGGGCTACGACCGTGCACTGCAACGTGCCAGCCGTCGCCACGACGTCATCGCCGTCAGCATCGAAGATCCGCGCGAAGGGGAGTTGCCCGACGTCGGCTTTGTGACGATGCATGATGCCGAATCCGGACAGCAGGTCATCATCGACAGCTCTGACCCGGCAGTCCGACTGGCCTTTGCTGAGCGCTGGCAGGCAGGCGTCGCCCGGCGGACACGGACGTTCCGTCGCCTCGCCGTGGACGAGGTACGCATCGACGCCGCTTCTGGCGACTACGTAGAACCCCTGGCCCGCTTCTTCGAGGGCCGCATGAGCCGCAACTGAAGTTGAGCGAGCAAGAGGAGTCTCACCGGTGATCGAAGTCCGCGAACTGTCCAAGCAATACGGCGACGTCACAGCCGTCGACAACCTGACCTTTACGGCCGAAACCGGCCAGATCATGGGCTTTCTCGGGCCCAACGGCGCCGGCAAGACGACGACGATGCGTATGCTGACCTGCTATCTGCCGCCATCCTCCGGCACGGCAAGCGTCGACGGCTACGACATTGCCGAGGCCTCGCTCGAGGTGCGCCGCCGCATCGGCTATCTACCCGAGCAGCCGCCACTGTATCTCGACATGACCGTCGAGTCCTACCTGCGCTTCGTCGCCAAGATCAAGGGCGTGCCTTCGCCGGAACTGAGTTCCTGTCTCGAAGACACCATGCAGAAGACGGGTGTCGCCCACGTGGCGCGAACGGTGATAGGCCATCTCTCGAAAGGGTACAGGCAGCGCGTCGGTCTGGCACAGGCGCTGGTGCACAACCCTTCTGTGCTCATCCTCGATGAACCAACCGTCGGTCTGGATCCGAAGCAGATCATCGAAATCCGCGAGACGATCAAGTCCCTGCGCGGCGAGCACACCATCGTCCTGAGTACGCACATCCTGCCAGAGGTGTCGATGACCTGTGACAAGGTCGTCATCATCAACAATGGCCGCATCGTCGGGGAAGGTTCACCAGAAAGCCTGACCGCACAGCTGCAGGAGGGCGAGGTGCTGCGCGCCCAGGTGGCCGGCCCGAAGGATACGGTGCAGGGCCTGCTCGCCGGCGTACCGGGTGTCCTCGAGGTGCAGCACGAAGAGGCGGGCGGTGCCGGTGTGGGTGCGGGAGAAGCGTTCCTCATCACGACAGCACCGGGTCAGGACGTGCGCAACCCGCTGGCCAAGGCCGTCGTCGATGGTGGTTTTGGACTGCGCGAACTGCGTAGCATGGATATGTCGCTGGAAGACGTCTTCCTGCGGCTGACGAACGAAGAACAAGTGGAGGCCTAGAGCACAAGACATGCGCAACCTTCTCGCCATATACAGCAAAGAGCTGCGGTCCTATTTCGTCTCTCCCGTAGCCTACGTCATCGCCGGTGTCTTCCTGTTTCTCACAGGGTACCTGTTCCGCAACATCCTGATGCAGTTCAACTACTGGTGCCTGCAGTTCAGCCAGCGCCAGCAGTTCGCCCAGGGCGGCATGCCGAACCTCAATCTGAACGAGATGGTGGTGACCCAGTTTTTCGCCGTCATGGACTTCATCTGGCTGATGGTGGTCCCCATGATCACGATGCGCCTGTTCTCCGAGGAAAAGAAGAGCGGCACCATCGAACTGCTGATGACGTCTCCCGTGTCGCCAACCCAGGTTCTTCTCGGCAAGTTCTTCGCCGCCCTGTCCCTGTACACGGCCATCGTCGCTCTGACTCTCGTCTATTGTCTCATACTCGAAGCCTACGGTGATCCCGACTGGGGCCCCATCTGGTCGGCGTACCTCGGGTATCTCCTGCTCGGCGGCACCTTCATCGGCGTCGGTGTACTGGCCTCCTCACTGACTGAAAACCAGATCGTCGCCGTGCTGCTCGCCTTCGGTGCTCTGCTGCTGCTGTGGTTGATCGACTGGTCGGCCAGTTTTGCCGGTCCCACGGCGGCCAAGATCCTCAGCTACATGTCCATCATCCAGCATCTGCAGGACTTCCAGCGGGGGGTGATCGACACTGGTGATGTGGTTTTCTATCTGAGCTTCACCTTCTTCACCCTGTTTTTGACGACCCGCGTGCTCGAGTCGAGACGCTGGCGGCGGTAGGGTGAGAGCGCAGATGACGATGAAGACATACGCCGTCCCCATCAGTCTTGTCGGAGCCGCCCTGGTACTGTCCGGGGCTCTCGGCCTGGCACTGGCACCCGAGACGGAGTGGTTGCCGGCGGCCAACGCCGGACTGGGCGCCCTGCTGGTGGCTGGCGCCGGGGCCCTCGATCCGGAACTGTTCCGACACTACGGCCGGTGGCTGAACGCCTTCTGGGGCGGCATCATGGTTCTGGCCATCGTCGTCATGGTCAATTTCCTCGCCGACCGGTACCCGCAACGCCTCGACGTAACCGAGGGCCAACTGCACAGCCTGGCGCCGTTGACGGTGCAGACGCTGGAGTCTCTCGGTGTCGAAGTCGAGGCCATGGCCTTCATGGAAGGCGGCAAGAACGAAGCCCTGCGCGGTCTGCTCGAACAGTTTTCCGTGCACGGTGGTGGCCGCTTCTCATATGAGTTCATCGATCCGGATCGTGACCCGGGCCGAACTCGTGACTACGGAGTGCGCGCCTACAATACTCTCGTCGTCGGCGCCGGTGAGGAGTCGCGCCAGCGCCTCACAGAGCTGACCGAAAAAGAGATCACCAACGCCCTGCTGAAGGTGGTGCGCAACCGGCGCGAGGTCGTCTACGTATCCGTGGGGCACGGAGAGCGGGGGTTCACCGACCACGAACAGGATATGAAGCCACTGCGTCAGCGCCTGGTCGAGATCGACTATTCGGTACGCGATTCTTTGTTCCTGGCGCGGGAAGGAGATGTGCCCGACGACTGCAGTGCCCTCGTGATCGCCGGCCCGCGAACTCCCTTCCTACGGACCGAAGTCGATGCGGTGCGTCGATACCTGGCCCGTGGCGGGGCCGTCTTCCTCCTCATGGATCCACTGCACGAGACCGGCCTCGAAGAGTTGATCGGTGAGTGGGGCGTGGAGGTGGGGGATGACTTCGTCATCGACACCAGTGGAATCGGCTCCCTGTTCGGGCTCGACTTCACGATTCCCGTGGTCACCACCTATGACGGTGATCATGCCATCGTGCGACAGCATCGCAGCGGCGTGATGACCTTCTTCGAACTGGCGCGGTCGGTGGGTCTCGACTCGGTGGCGGTGGCCACGATTCAGGCCGACGCTTCTGTCCTGGCCCGCACCAGCGATGCCAGTTGGGGCGAGATCGACCTGTCCGTGCTGCGGGATGCCGGAGGCGAACGCACCGTCAGTCTCGATGACGGCGACCGTCCCGGTCCCGTGGGACTCGCTGTCGCGGTTCACGACACCGCCGGCGAGGGCGGACGTCTCGTCGTTTTCGGTGACTCCGACATCGCCACGAGTCGATACTTCGGCCTGCAGGGCAATGGCGACCTCGTACTCAACGCCCTCAGCTGGCTCGTCGAGGACGAGAGCCTGATCTCCATCCGCCCTCGTGAAGCAGGCTACAATCCTATCGCTCTGACGGAAGGCCAGTCCGACTGGATCTTCTGGATTACCGTCATCCTGTTTCCGGGTGCAGTGGCGGTTCTCGGCTTCGTCGTCGTTTCACGGAAGGGGCGGTGGAGCCTGCGGGATCTGGTGGCAGCGGGTCTCGGTGTCGCGCTCTCCCTGGGTGTGCTGTCTCTGCTCAACTTCATCGGCGACCGCTACCATCTACGCGTCGATCTCACCGAAGATCAACTCTACACGCTGGCCAGTGAGACCCGACAGGTGCTGGAGCAGGCCGAGGACGACGGCCGGCTGGTACACGTCAAGACCTTCATGTCCGACGCTGAGGGTGGTCGCTTTCAGGATCTGGTGAAGGAATACGGGTATCTGACGCCGAACTTCGAGCATGAGATCGTCGACCCGCAGAAGGAAGCTCTGCAGGTGCGTCAGTATGGGATCCGCGAACGTGGTACATCGATCATCGAGGTGACGGGCGATGGCAAGGTCGTCTCCGAGCGGATCGCACAGCAGTCAGAGGGAGCGTTGACCAACGCCATCCGCAGGGCGCTGGTAGCCGACGAGCGCGTCGTCGCCTTCAGCTCCGGCCATGGCGAGGGCGAGTTGACCGGTGTCGACGGCGACGGCTTCAGCATCCTGAACGGGCGCCTGAAGGAGCTCAACCTCAAGATCGAGACCGACGTCGAACTCACTCCCGATGGCCTCGCCGATATCTCCCTGCTGACCATGGTCGGTCCCGAAACACCGTTGTCACCGGCGGCGGTTGAAGCCGTGCGGAATTACCTGACACGGGGCGGTGACCTGTTGCTGCTCGTCGACCCGGCGACAGACAGCGGCCTGGAGGATCTGCTGCGCGACGAGTATGACATCGACATCGGTGATAACTTCGTCGTCGATCTCAGCGGCCTCGGCAAGCTGTTCGGCGCCGATGTCTCGGTTCCCGTCGTACTCCAGTACGCCGACCACGCCATCACCGAGAGGCTGGGCCGGGGCACGATGAGCTTCTTTCCGTGGGCTCGCTCGGTGTCGGCAGTCACCCGTGCCGGCGGCGCCACCGAACTGCTGCACACTGACCGCAACGCCTGGGGAGAATCCGATCTCGGCGTCGTCACCGGGGCTGGCGGCGAGGTGGACTACGACGCCGAAAGCGATCATCCCGGGCCGCTGTCGCTGGCCGTGGCCGTCACCGCCGATGTCGATACCAGCCTGAGCGAGGGGGAGAGCACGCGTATCGTCGTCTTCGGCGATACCGATTTCGCCAGCAACCAGTACTTCGGTGAGCAGGCCAACGGGGAGTTGATCGCCGCTGCCGTACGCTGGCTGGCCGAGGGCGAGGGCAGCCTCGACATCCCGCCCAGGGAGCCTCGATTCAATCCCATCAATCTCGTTGGCACGGCGGGGTCCACCATTTTGTGGTTGTCGGTCTTCGTGCTGCCATTCGCCGTGGCCCTGTCCGGCTTCGTCATCATGCTGCGTCGAGGCTACCAGGCCTACTCCAGTGGCTTTGTCTCGTGGCTCGTGTACAACTTCGCTGCCACGGCAGTCTACTATTTCATCGTTGCCGTCATCGGCTCCAGTGAGGGCAACGTCGCGACAGGCGAAGGCTTTCTGTTGCTGGCCCTGCTGGACGCCGGCGTCGCCTACGGTCTGTTCCGGCGAATACCCGCGGCCTGGCCCCTGGCTCTGGGGGCTGCGGTGGCCAATGCCGGACTCTCCTTCGTCGTCATTCCCGAGGACACGCTGCAGCTGGTGTTTGCCGGGTTGAGTATCGCCAATGGCTGCATCCTTGTGTGGATCCGCCAGGATTTCCAGCCGGCGGCGGAAGGGGAGCTGACGTCATGAGACTGAAGACGAACGTCGTCATCAGCGTACTGTTCATCGCCCTGCTGGGCTTCGTCTACTTCTATGAGATCAAAGGCGGCGAGGAGCGTCGCGTCGAGGCGGAACGCGAGCGGCAGCTGCTCGATTTCAGTGATCACGAGGTCCAGAAACTGACGATCGATCGTGGCGATACACTGCTCGTGCTCGAGCGTCAGGATGACACCTGGCGACTGACATCTCCAGTGCAGACCGGCGCTGATGCCGAGGCCGTCGAACGCTACCTGCGCACGCTGGGTGAGACCGAGGTCGAGGGTGACCCGGTGCGCGACAGCACTGCTGTGGCCGCTGATCCGACCATTCTGGCCGAGTACGGGCTGGAGGAACCCAGGCTTCGTGTCCATATCCGCCTGCCCGAGGACGGTGCCCCCCTGGACACGTTGCGTTTCGGTGACGACACGCCCACCGATCGTTTCACCTATGTCCAGCGCGGCGGGTCGGCGAACCCCGAGATCCTCCGAGTGCGCGCCTGGCGCTTCGACAACCTCCACAAGACCGCCTTCGACCTGCGCGACCGGCGGTTGCTCGCCTTCGAGGCTGACGAGGTCCGCCGACTTCGCCTGCAGCGTGCCGGCGAGCCGGCCATCGAGGCCACTCGCGAGGGGGGCAGCTGGACTCTCGAGGCGCCGGTGTCGCGTCGAGCCGATGACGGTACGCTGAATGGCATGTTGCGGAGCCTGCAGGACGGCAAGACCGACCATATCCTGCTCGAGACTCCCTCACCGCAAGATCTGGAACTGGCGGGTCTGACCGCTGGTGGCAGCACGGTGGAGTTGACCCTGTGGATCGGCGATGACCGCGTCGAGAAGCGTCTGCGTCTCGGCGTCGAAGGATCGGGGGACGGGCAGCAGGGTTCTGTGCAGGCCCTCGATTCGAGCCGCCCCCACGTATTCCTCATCGATTCCACCGTCGTGACGAAGCTGCACACGTCGGTGGCTGACCTGCGTGACAAGAAGGTGTTCCGTGTCGACGCCGACAGCGTCGCCGAGGTGGCGCTGCTCGAAGGTGGCGACGCCGTGTTTGCCGCACATCGGGACACATCCGGCAACTGGACGCTGGCGGATGCACCCGGGCACGAGGCCAAGGTCTGGCGTCTCAACAGTCTGCTCACCGACCTGAACGGCCTTGAGGCGATCCGTTTTGCCGCCGACGCCGGGTCCCAGGACGACCTGATTCTGGCTCCCTACGGACTCGACACACCGCAGTGGACCATCTCCATCACCCGCACTGACGGCCGCATGACGCGACTGCACGTGGGCAACCGTGGCGACGGCGAGGCCTTTGTGCTCAGTGACGCGGTGGCCAGTGTCACAGTCATCGACGATGACACCGTAGAAAGCCTGCATCTCAGCTTCGAGGATGTGGCAACGCAGGTGCCGGAATCGGATGGCAGCGCCGATCCTGCCACGGAACTGTAGCGTTCCCCTCTACGCCCTCCTTGTATTGTGGGCGACGGCGGTCCTCGCCTCCGGACCGACCCTGACCGCGAGTCTCGATACAACCCGGATCACTCTGGGCGATCCCCTGCACCTGCGCCTTGCCGTCGACCGGGACGAGGGACAGCAGACTCTGTTTCCAGAGCCCGATGACGAGCTGGCACCATTCTCCGTGCACAGTACGACCCCGGCGACGACGACGGATCTGCCCGGAGGCCGTCAGCGGGACGAGCGCGTCTACGAACTGCGCACCTACACGCTGGAAGCCGAATCCATCGCCCCCGTGGGGGTGGCTGTCATCACCGAGACGGGTGATACCCTGCACCTGCAGTCAGAGTCCCTGGCGATCGTCGTCGATCGCGTGCGTGACGCGGAGGGGGACGAAGAGCTACGGGCGATCAAACCGCCTCTGCACATCCCTGGCGGCCTGCCCCTCTGGCTGGTGGGGATCCTGGGTGCCGCGTTGGCCGTGGGGCTCGCCTTCCTGGCGCGCCGGTTTCTGCGCCGCACCCCGGTCGAAGTCGCGCCGACGGCGCCGATGCCCCGGGGTCCGGTGGACTATGTCCGTGAATTTGCCCGGATCGGCGACATGGGCCTGCTGGAGCGAGGGGCAACGAAACTCTACTACACGCGCCTGGCCGACGTCATGTGGCGTTTTCTCGAAGACCGGGTCGGTATCGACGCCCTCGACCGCACGACCGGCGAGATCGGCATGGATCTGCAGTTGACCGACCGAATCGACGCCGCTACGGCGGACCGGGTGATCCGGTTTCTTGAGACGGCGGATCTCGTGAAGTTCGCCCGCGCTTCACCCCCTGTCGAAGAGGCCGGGCGGGCACCCGAAGATGGGGCTGGTATCGTTGGTGATGTGGAGGCGCTCAGGCGCGCTCAGACGGCCACGCCCACGACGGCCCAGCAAGCGGAGGTCTGACGAGGATGGACTCCCTGCGCTTCGCCGACCCCCTGTGGCTGCTCGGATGGCTGGTCCTCCCCGTTCTGGTCTGGCGACAGCTCGTGCATGGCCGCCGACTGCGGGGAAGCATCCGCTTCTCTCACCTGGGCGGTCTCGATCTGCCGGTGGGCGGGTGGGCCCGCCTGCGGCCCCTGTTGTTCGCCGGGCGTATCGTCGGCCTGGCCTGTCTGGTGACAGCCATGGCCCGGCCGCAGAGTGGCGAGGAGATCGTCGACGTGGCGGCGGATGGAGTCGACATCATGCTCGTCCTCGACGTGTCGAGCAGTATGCAGGCGCGCGACCTGGGATCGGCGAACCGTCTGCAGGTGGCGCGGGAGGTGGTGGCTCGCTTCATCGATGGCCGTCACAGCGATCGCATCGGCATGGTGGTGTTTGCCGGAGAGAGCTTCACCCAGTGTCCGCTGACTCTGGACTACGACGTACTCCTGCAGTTTCTCGGCGAAATCCGTATCGCCGAGGAGAGCTGGGACGGTACGGCTATCGGCATGGCGATGATCAACGCCGTGAATCGACTTCGAGATACCGCAGGTCGTGCCGCTACGGGTAGCGGCGCAGCGGGCAGTCGCGTCGCCATTCTGTTGACGGATGGGGTCAACAATGCCGGCGAGATCGATCCGGCCACCGCCGCCGATGTGGCCGCCGCCGTGGATGTACGGTTCTACACGATCGGTGTCGGCGCCGTGCAGCGGGGCCTGCGTCGACGGGGTGGTGTCGATTTCGACGAGGAGGTCCTGCGGCAGATCGCCGGGGTGACCGGGGGACAGTACTACCATGCGACGAGCAGCGAGAAACTGGCAGAAATCTACGAGGAGATCGGACGCCTCGAGACCACGGAGGTGACCAGCCGCATCCACCTGGAGTTCTCCGAACGCTACGCCAGTTTTCTGTGGCTGGGGCTGTTCGTCCTGCTGGCCGAGTACGTCCTGCGGCAGACGCGACTGCGCACGCTGCCATGAGATTCGCCGCCCCCGACAATACCTGGCTGCTGCTGCTGCTGCCCGTCCTCGTGCTGTTTTTCCTGTGGGCGACGCGCCAGCGCCGGCGGGACCTGGACCGTTTTGTAGCGGCGGAGGTGGCCCCACGACTGACGCGCACGGTGCGTCAGCGACGCCAGCAGTTGAAGTCGGCGATGGCCGTAGCTGGCATCCTGTTTCTCATCATGGCGCTGTCTGGGCCGCAGTTTGGTGTCCGTCTCGAGATGGCCGAGCGACGTGGGGTCGATGTCATGGTCGTCCTGGACCTGTCGCGCAGTATGCTCACCGAAGACGTACGACCGAGCCGCCTGGAGCGCGCCCGACATGCCATCGGCGGACTGCTGGAGGGCCTCGAAGGGGATCGTGCCGGACTGGTCGTGTTCGCCGCCAATGCCTTCGTCCAATGTCCGCTGACCCTCGATCACGGCGCCATGCGCATGCTCTTGTCCTCCCTCGATGCGGGGAGTATCCCCTCCCAGGGGAGTTCTCTGGAGCGGGCCCTGGTAACGGCGTCGTCGTCCTTCGATGCGGACGACAGGCAGTACAAGGTGGTCATCGTCTTCACTGACGGAGAGGCCCACGCTGGTGACGCCAGCGCCGCCGCCGCGGATCTGGCTGCCCAGGGCGCGCGCGTGTACTGTGTCGGCGTGGGCACACCGGAGGGCGATCTGATCCCTCTGCGCGCCGACGACGGCACCCGACTGGAGTACCACAAGGACCGGCAGGGCAACTACGTGAAGTCACGGCTCGACGAGGCGGCTCTGCGCGGTGTGGCCGCCGCCGGTGAAGGCGCCTACTGGCGCAGCAGCGTGGGGGGTGGCGAGTTGCAGGATCTCGCTGACCGTATCGTCGGACTCGAGGAGAAGGAGTTGGGGGCGGAACGCTTCACGCGCTACGAGGAGCGCTTTCAGCTGCCGCTGCTGGCAGGCCTGCTCTGTTTTCTTACCGAACTGCTGCTGTCGGAACGGGCACGGGCGCGCCGCGAGTGGCAGGGCCGGTTCGCATGAGAGTCGTGGCCCTCCTCTTCACGCTCACGGCGCTGCCCCTGGATGCGGCCACGGTGGGGGATGCGGTGGCCTCGCGCAGCGCCGAGGCACAGACCCACTATGACGAAGAGCGCTACGACGAAGCTCTGCGCGCCTACCGTGATGCCCTTGTTGAACGGCCGGAGTCAGCGGCCCTGCATCTGAATGTGGGGGACGCGCTCTACCAGCTCGGCGACTACGAGGGGGCCCTGGAGGAATTCGACCGGGTCTCGGTAGCTGAGGATGCCAGCCTGGCAGCACAGGGCTTTCACAACAAGGGCAACACACAGTTTCAGATGCAGGACTTCGGTGCCGCCGTCGAGTCCTACCGTGAGGCGCTGGAGCGCAGTCCGCGGGATGCCGACACCAAAGCCAATCTCGAGCTTGCCCTGCAGTTGCTGCAGCAACCGCCGCCGCAACAACAGCAGGGCGGGCAGGAATCGGACGACGAGTCGGATGATTCCCAGGAGGGAGAACAGCAGCAGCAGGAACAGCAGCAGGACG
>PBSR01000275.1 GCA_002726335.1 Gemmatimonadaceae bacterium | reverse complement strand
TCGGCGCAGACACCATGTCCGAAGGTAGCCCCCGGGCGCGTGACGACGGTGCCCACATCCGTGATCACCACGCCCGCATCGATGTCATAGTTCGCCAGATGTCCCCCGACGCGTTCCACGAGCAGGTCATCCCCGAGATCGCAGTCGACGATCGTTGCATCGGCGAGTCCGGCTGGCAGCTTCAGACCACCCTCGACTTCCACGTGGCCGGACAGCGAGCCGAGACGCACCTGGCCGACAAAGTGGACGCGGTGGACCCGGGCCGGATCGAAGCCGTCGGCCACGATCACGAGGGACCAGTCTTCGGCGCGGCAGCCATTGCCCTCCAGGATCTGGATCTGGGCCGGCGACAGGGGGTGGTGCTGGCTCATCTACGGGCTCCGTGAAGTGCGCTATGTGTCAATAAACGCAGGGATTTGTTGGTAGAAAGGCGAAAATGTAGACGGGTGTCAGACGCGCCGCAAACAAACCGGCACGTGCAGCTGCTTGCGGTTTTCACTCTTTACTGGGATACATTATCTTCTGCGTCTTGCGCCGGATCTCATTCCTCCCTCTCCCCATCAAGAGGCAGCCACACAACCCCATGGCAGGAAACATCAAGCTGCAGATCTGTGACAACGCCGCCGACGTCGCCATCCAGGCGGCTGCCGCCTTCGCCGAGCTCGTCCGCGCCCAACCGGATGCCGTGATCGGCCTGGCCACTGGATCCACTCCGGAAGCCTCGTACGCCGAGATGGCCCGTCTCCACAGAGACTCCGGACTGAGTTTTGCCGATGTCACCTCCTTCAACCTCGATGAGTATTGGGGCCTGGGCGGAGATCACGACCAGAGCTATCGCCATTTCATGAACGACCGGCTGTTCCAGCATATCGACATCAACCCCTGGAACACGCACGTGCTCAACGGCAAGGCGCGTTTTCCCGAGCTTGAATGCCGCTCGTTCGAGGATCGCATTCTCGCCGTGGGTGGCATCGATCTGTGGCTTCTCGGCATCGGGGGCAACGGGCACATCGCCTTCAATGAGCCCGGCAGTCCGGTCGATTCCCGCACGAGGCTCGTCAGTCTGACCCAGGAGACGATCGAATCCAACAGTGATGGCCGTTTCTTCAGTGATGCCTCCGAGGTGCCGCGTTGCGCCCTGTCGGCCGGCATCGGGACCATCCGTGAGTCCAGCTCCCTGATTCTGCTGGCTACCGGAGAGAAGAAGGCTGATGCCATCGCCGCTGCCGTGGAAGGGCCGTTTTCGGTCGACTGCCCGGCGAGCCTGCTGCAGGATCACGCCGACTGCACTTTCATCATCGACGCTGGTGCGGCGTCGAAGCTCACATCGAAGTAGAGAGGGAGACAGGATGGACAGGGACGACGTCAAGGCACGCGTCTACAAGGTGATAGCCAACGTTCTCAAGATCGACACCGGTCAGATCGAGGAGAGCCACTCGTTTTCCGCCGACCTTGGCGCTGAATCCGTGCAATCGGTGGAGTTGATGGCGGGGTTCGAAGAGGAGTTCGACATCGAGATGGATGAGGATGAAGCCCTCGGTGTGCAGGATGTGGGTGGGGCGATCGATTTCATTGGGAAGCATCTGGACTGAGGAGTAGAGAAGATGACGACGAAGTTTGAATTGCAGGAGACGGCTGAGCCCAACCTGCTCGATGAGATGTTTGACTATTCGCGGCCACCGAGGATTCAGTTCGACGGGCCGCTGGTCGAACAGATCGATGGCAAGCAGGTCTGCTTCGATCCGGCGGAGGCGCTGCAGCGGGATCTGGTGGTCACCGACACGACCTTCCGTGACGGACAGCAGGCGCGACCTCCGTATACCGTGGAGCAGCAGGTCAAGCTGTTCGACATGATGGCGAAGCTGGGGGGGCCCAACGGGGTCATCCGGCAGACCGAGTTCTTCCTGTATACGGCCAACGATCGCAAGGCCCTGGACGACTGCCGTGCCCTGGGGCACAAGTTTCCGGAGGTGACCTCCTGGATCCGTGCGGACAAGGGAGATTTCCGTCTCGTGAAGGAAGCGGAGGTGAAGGAGACGGGGATGCTGACACCTTCCTCGGACTACCACATCTTCTACAAGCTGAAGAAGGATCGTCGCAAGGCCTTCGACGACTACATCGAGGTCATCGACGCGGCCTGGGAGGCGGGCATCCGGCCTCGTGTGCATCTGGAGGATGTGACAAGGGCCGACTTCGACGGCTTCGTCATGCCCTACGTGTCGGAGCTGAAGCGTCGTTCTGAGCAGGTGCCGGCGGACATGCATGTCAAGATCCGCCTGTGTGACACCATGGGTTTCGGCGTGTCCACTCCCGGGGTCAAGTTGCCGCGGTCGATTCCGAAGATGATCCACCGCATGACACACGACATCGGCATACCGTCAGACTGCCTGGAGTGGCACGGCCACAACGACTTCCACAAGGTTCACATCAACGGTGCATCGGCGTGGCTGTACGGCTGCAACGCGGTGAACACGACACTCTTCGGCTTCGGCGAGCGCACCGGCAATCCGCCTCTGGAGGGTGCGCTGATCGAGTATATCGCCCTCCATGGTGATCTGTGTGGCATCGACACCCGGATGATCCAGGAGTTGGCCGACTATATGGCGTCCATCGGTGTCGACATCGCCCACAACTATCCATTCGTCGGTCGCGACTTCAACACCACACGGGCGGGTATCCATGCCGGTGGTCTGCGTGCCGACGAACGGATCTACAACATCTTCGACACCACCGAGTTGTTCGGGCGGCCGCCAAGGGTGTCCATCACCGACAAGTCGGGTGTCGATGGCGTCGCCCTGTGGGTGAACAACTTCCTCGGTCTCGAGGGAGATCAGAAGCTGTCGAAGATCAAGGTACACAAGGTGGCACGCTGGGTGATGGACCAGTACGAGGTCCACAGCCGCATGAGTGCCATCACCGACGAGGAGCTCGAGGAGCAGGTCAAGGAGCACCTGTCCGACCTCTACGCCGCGCGGATCAAGAAGGCCAGCTGAACACCAAGAATCAGCGGCCGGCATGGGCCCGTCCCGTCACTGCGGGGCGGGCCGTCTTATTTGTTGGCGGCGGGTGCAGAGCGCATCTTACTCGACCATGTCAGCCGACGTCGACCTCACCCCGGTGGAGCGTGCTGCCCTCGAGGCATCTCCCTTCGGAGTTCGCTACACGCCTGAGGAGCGCATCTCTACTCTCGTGGTGGACAACTTTCCGGCCCTCGGGAAGTTGGCAGCCCTGCGCTTTCTCGAATGGGTGCAGGTCAACCCCGAAGGGGTCGTGTCGCTGCCGACGGGCAAAACTCCGGAGCACTTCATCAAGTGGGTACAGCGACTTCTCGGTGGTTGGGATTCACCTGAGATCCGCGCCGAGCTCGAAGCCGGCGGCATCGACCCGGCACACAAGCCGGACATGGCAGGCTTGCACTTCGTGCAGATCGATGAGTTCTATCCCATCGACCCGACCCACGCCAACAGTTTTCACGCCTATGTGCAGAACTTCTACCTGAAGGGCTTCGGCCTGCGCCCGGAACGGGCACTGCTGATGGACTGCCGGACGATCGGACTGCACGCGGGGCAGACCCTGCAGTCCGTCTGGGGCGAGGTCGGCGTCGACCTGTCATTGCGCTATCGCGCGGCAGCGAGCCATACGGAGCAGATGCAGAAGGACGTGCTGTCCCGCGTCGACCAGTGGTGTCAGGAGTACGAGGACAGCATCCGGGCGCTGGGGGGCATCGGGTTCTTCCTCGGCGGTATCGGTCCGGACGGGCACATCGGTTTCAATGTGAAGGGCTCCGATCACCGCTCCACGACCCGGCTCACGGAGGTCAACTACGAGACCCAGGCCTCGGCTGCCGGCGATCTGGGCGGCATCGAGGTGGCCCGTCGATGTCTGGTGATCACCATCGGCGTCGGCACGATCGCCGACAACCCCGAGGCCACGGCGATCATCATGGCTGCCGGGGAGGCCAAGGCTCACATCGTCGCCGATGCGATCCAGCAGGAGCCCAACATCGACTTTCCGGCCACAGGGTTGCAGCAGCTGCCCATGGCCCGCTTCTACATTACTTCGGGCGCCGCCAAGCTGCTCGGGCGCCGCCGACTGGAACTGCTCGAGCAGTCTGCGGAAATCGACGACGCCACGGCTGAGCGCATCCTCGTCGACCTGGCGGCCTCCCGCCGTACGAAGCTTGTCGATCTTACCGACGATGACCTGGCGGGGGACGCCGAAGCCAGCGTCTTGCTGCGCCAGCGGCAGGAGTCCCGTGCCGAACTGACCACTGCCGTGTGCGACAGTCTGGTGGCCAAGATCGAACGCGGCTCACAGACGCTGACCGATACTCGCTTCCTGCATACCGAACCACATCACGATGACCTGATGCTCGGGTATCTGCCGTACATCGTCCGTCACACGCGCAGTGCGAGCAATACCCACTACTTCTCCTGCCTGACCGGTGGATTCACGGCGGTGACGAACGCTTTTGTAGTGGCCCACATCGAACGCCTGGCTCAGCGTCTAGACGGCGACGACTTCGGTCGACTCCTGGACGAGGGCTACTTCGAGCCGGACAGCCTCGAGGGACGCAACCGTGATGTCTGGCAGTACCTGGACGGCGTCGCTGCGCGCAGCGCCGACATGCGCGACGAGGGAGCTGCGCGACGCCTGTTGCGCAACCTCATCGCCATCCACGGCGACCGCGATAGAGATGCGGCCCGTACACGGCTGGACGGCCTGCGGGCCTACTTCGCCAGCCGCCACCCGGGGCAGAAGGACTCCCAGGATGTGCAGCAGCTGAAGGCCATGAGTCGGGAATGGGAAGCGGAATGTCTCTGGGGATACTTCGGCTGGGACTGCTCCCACATTCTGCACCTGCGTCTCGGGTTCTACACCGGTGACATCTTCACACCGGAACCGACGGTGGACAAGGACGTGCTGCCGGTGATCGATCTGCTGCAGAGGACGAACCCGGACGTGGTCAGCGTCGCCCTCGACCCCGAGGCCAGCGGGCCGGACACGCACTATAAGGTGTTGCAGTCGATTGCCGAAGCGCTGCGCCGGTACGAGAAGGACAAGGACCGGCCTGACATCCGGGTCTGGGGCTACCGCAACGTCTGGTTCCGCTTCCACCCCAGCGAAGCGAACATCTTCGTGCCGGTGTCGTTGAACATGTTCGCCATCATGCACGCGTCGTTCATGAACAGCTTCGTGTCGCAGGCCGAGGCCTCGTTTCCCAGTCCGGAGCACGACGGTCCCTTTTCCGAGCTGGCGCAGCGGGTACAGGTTGAGCAGTACGAGAAGATCAAGATCTGTCTCGGTCGTGAATGGTTCCACGAGCATCCGAGTCCGCTGATTCGTGGCACCCGTGGACTCGTGTTCGTCAACGAGATGGAGCTGTCAGCCTTCTACGAGCGCAGCCGTGAGTTGCGGCAGGCGGCCGAGGCCGGCTGAGGAGAGGTGGTGATTCATGCTGAGTGAGAAGATGGCAGCAGCCCTCAACGGGCAGGTCAACGTGGAACTGCAGTCCGCCTACCAGTACCTGGCGATGTCGGCCTTCTTCGAGTCGACGGATCTGAAGGGCTTCTCCCACTGGATGCGGATTCAGGATCAGGAAGAGCGCGCTGATCTCGCAATATAGAGCGACGGGCTCCGCTTCAGCAGATGTGTCCGGCTTCTACTGCCAGGGATTCTCACCATGATTCATGTAGGTGTTTGAGGCGGTTTCCTGGTATTCGGGGGCCAGCCCCAGGGCCGGGTTGGAGCCGTAGTATCCGGCGATGAAGCCGCCGCCGAAGGGAGCCGTGAGCTTGTCGATGTAGTCGCGGGCCGTGGCCTCGATGAGGGTGTGATCCCGCGTCTGCAGGGTTGTCTGAATGTCCACCGGGCTCTCGAAGTGCACCTTGCCGCCGTAGTTCTCGGACAGGTAGTCGATGCCGTGAATCTCCGGCTGATCGAACTGCAGGATGTTCACTCCGGTCTCGATCCAGTCGGGGATGATCTCCCGCACGAAGCCACAGGAATGCAGCCGGAAGCTGAGGCCACGGCTTCTGGCGGCGCCGACAACGCGTTCGTAGACCGGCTTGAAAAGTTGCCGAAACATGGCCGGGCTCATGAGCAGACGGTCCTGGGTGCCCCAGTCCTCACCGGAGGAGATGCCGTCGACGCCGATGTCGGCGTACCGGTGCACCTGCCGTTCCAGCAGATCGGCGATCCGGTCCAGAAGCGCCCGTACCCGGTCCGGTTCTGCGGCACAGTCCGTCAGGAAGATCTCCATGCGGCGCATGTAGCGGGCAATGTCGAAGGACATGCCGACACTGCCGTGCACGTAGTAACCCTCCTGGTGGTACTCCTTCACTCGTTCTGCTGCCTCTTCATACAGATCAGCCCGGTCCACATCCGGCCACTGGTAGGTTTCGAGTAAATCCCAGCCTTCTTCGATCACGCCCCGGTGCACCTCTCCCTTGGTGATGTTTTCCAGGCGGCGCCACTCATTCCCCCACTCGTCAATCATGTTCCAGTAGCCGTCGCGTTCCGTCCACGGTTGAGTTCTGCGGTTGGGTGCAGGTCCCCGGCTGACACCGCGGAAGTCGGAGGGGAAGCCGCCGCCCATGGCAAAGGGGATGCGCGGCGGGGCGGCAAAGGCCAGGCTCTGCTGGACGATTTCACGACTGGTGATCGTCATCGACTACTCCGGGGTGTGGATATACAGAACAGTATGGAGCACCTGCGGACAGTTGACATGTGGCAGGAATCGGTACAGGCTCACACGATGGATCGAGCAGTATCACACATGATCGGGGTCTCAGCAATGACGAAGAGAGAGCGATACCTGGCATTCGCCAACTTCCGGGCCGTGGACCGCGTTCCCCGCAGGGCGTCGTACACGCAGCACCTGCTGGAGGAACTGACAGCCCATCTGGGCCAGGACCCGGTGCGGCACTTCGACATGGATACCGGCGGTGGCGCCGGTCTGCAGCCCCCCGAGGGCTTCGTCGCTCCCGACTACTCGGTGTACCATCCGGAGCGCACGCCGGGTGAGGACGGCTTTTCCATCGATGCCCACGGCTGTGGCCATCTCAACCACGGCTTCTACCATTTCACCGAATACATCAGTCCCATGGCCCGGGCCACACGAATCGAGGAGCTCGAACAGTACCCCATTCCCAGCCGTGCCGACTGGCTCGACGACGGCATGAAGAAAGCGGCAGACGAGGCCCACGCCGCCGGCATCCACTCCCAGATCTTCGCCGGGCACATGTATGAGGACGCCTGGCAGGTCCGGGGGTACGAACCCTTCCTCGAGGATCTGTTGCTCAGGCGCGATTGGGCAGAGGTCGTGCTGGACAAGTTCTGCGATAACAATCTTCTCGTTGCCGAAGCCGCTGGCAGGGCCGGATACGACTGTCTGGCCACCGGCGACGACGTGGCCAACCAGAACGCGATGATGTTTCATCCCGACCTGTGGCGTCAGGTCATGAAACCCCGCTGGGCGAAGGTGATCGCCGCTGCCCGGGCGCATAAGCCTGACATCCACGTGTGGTATCACTCGGATGGCAACATCTGGGATATCCTCGACGATCTGGTAGAGATCGGTATCACCGTACTCAATCCGGTTCAGCCCGAGTGCATGGACCCGTTGGCGATCCGCAAGCGTTTCGGCAGTCGCCTGGCCTTCGACGGCTGCATCGGCACACAGACGACGTTTCCCTTTGGCACGCCGGAGGAGATGCATCGCACGGTGCGCGATCTGGGTGCAGCCCTGGACGCGGCCAATGGCGGTCTCATGCTGTCCCCGACTCACGTTCTGGAGCCGGAGGTGCCGGTGGCCAATGTGGAGGCCTTCTTCGAAGCCTGCAACACGCTCGTAGTCTGATCAGAACGCGGAGCGCTGCTATCTGGCGATCACCCGGGTGTCGGGGTTGGTCAGGCTCCAGACATACCAGTAGGTGTCGAATCCGGTGGCGGGACGCAGGTCAAGAGCTTCGGGGAACGCACGGTTCGACACGTCAAACCGATAGTTGTCGGCACCGCGTCGCAGCAGCCAGCTTTTCCCCTGTGGTTGCAACGTGTCGGCCGCTGCCAGCCACCAGGCGGCACTGCCCTGGAACGGCGAGTCGCCGGGACGTCTCCAGAGAAACAGCCGCTTCTCGCCGATCGCAACGACGGCGCCGCCGCCGATCCTGGTATGAGGTACGGCCCAGGATGTTCCCGCCTCGTGCAGACCGTAGAGCAAGTCCTTGTCGACGAGTCGGTCGTCCCCAGAGGACATCGAGCGGAACCCTTCAGGTGACGCGAAATATCGGTCGTAGCGTTGACTGAGCGTTGCATGCTCGTTGCCGTCGACGGACAGCACCCGTGTGTGCGGGTGACGATCACGCCAGTCGCCGTAGGTCGTCTTGTCGGCTCCCGGCACCACCTGCAGCGGTCGGCCCCGGTGCCTGCCCCAGATCGCCCTCCCGCTCATGATGGACCAGTACGATGTCGACTCGTGATCGATCATCACGAGACTCGCGTTCAACAGGCCGCCACTGGTATCAAAGGTGACCACCTCATCATCGATCACGCGGCTGTACACGACAGCCGTATTGGCCAGGGGTCACCACACGGCTGCCACGGGCAGCCCTCCGGCGGTGTGGTTGGCGATCTCGTGGGCGTTGAGCAGGTTGAGGTCGTAGGCAAAGGCCTCGTCGCCAGCAGCGAAGCCGAGGACCCAGGCGTCCTCCGGTATCTGTGCCTGGTCGACGGCGACGAACTCCGGATCGACGAGAGCCGGGATTCCCCCGTGGGGCAGCAACTGCTGAAAGCCGCCGACGGGAATGGGGTCGGGCAGCGCGGGCGACGGTTCGGCCGCGCCGATGCAGGGCAACAGCAGCAGGCAGAAGAGGATGACGGGCACGGGAGTTGTCTCCTGGCTGATCGGCGTCAGCGTTCGGGTTTCTCAGGATCGCGCAGGTAGAAGGCGGCCGTCGCCACAGATATCAGAGATACGGCGAAGACGACGATCCACGGCGCCAACGGATTCCATTCGTAGAGCAGTCCCCCGGCGACCGAGGCCAGCATGAGGGGCACGGTGATCAGGAAGCCGGTACCCGGACCGCCGACGCCACCGGAGGCGCCGCCGATCATCACCGAACCGCGACCGATAGCGGCCATCACCCGACCGCGCGTCGAGCTGGGGACGAGGTCGGCCAGCAGGGCACCCATAGTGGGGCTGAAGAAGGCGGCGATGACACCCACGGCGCAACGGATCAGCAATACGTGGACGAAGCCTTCGGCGAACAGAAACAGGGGAATCACCACGGTGGCAACCAGGGCGCCGAGGATGAAGGGCGATCGGCCGTAGCGGTCGGTGATGAACCCTGCCGGTATGGTGGTCAGATTGCGCAGTGCCACCTCCACCAGCAGGATCAGCCCCCACTGTGAGGAAGAGAGTCCAATATGGGTCTTGGCGTAGACGACCCAGAAGGGACTGGCAATGCCGTTGGCGATGAAACACAGGATGATGATGATGGACATGGCCCGCAGTGCCGTTGGAAACCCTCGCAGCAGATCCGGGATCCCGGCGTAGGAGCTGCGCAGTGTCTGCGTCAGGTTGTCGATCCGGATCGGCTCCGCCTGCGGCGGCCGGGTCTCGCGGAGGAAGAGCAGGTTGATGGTGGCGCCCAGGGCATAGGCGATGGCCATGGCCACATACAAGTAGCGCATGCCCGTCTCGACACCGTGGGTGTCGAGCATGGATCCGGCGACCCATGGCGCGAACAGGGCGAGAGCGCCGGACAGTGCCGCCATCGTCGCCAACCCTTTGCCGCGTTTCTCCGGCGGCAGGGAATCGGCCAGGATCGCTGACGACGCCGGGAAGTGGGTGACGGCGAAGCCCTGCAACAGCCGCGCGGCGGCCACCCATTCCCAACTGGGGGCGACAGCGTTGATGAGGATGACGGCGCTGGAGAAGTACCCGGTGAAAGCGATCAGCCGGGCGCGGCTCACGTAGTCGGCGAGGTAGCCGGCAACGGGAAAGACGAGCAGGCCACCGAGGGGGCCCAGGGCGTAGACGATGCCGATTTCGGCCGGATCGCCGCCGAGAGTGAGGATGTAGAGCGGGATGTAGGGGAACACCATGTTGCGGCTGAACATGCCGAGGCAGCCGGACACGGTGAGGACGAGGACATTCCCCCGCAAGAAGGAGAACGACTCTGTCAGTCTACTGACCGAAGCCCTCGCTGTCGAAATCGGCCTGAATCCGTCCGTCGTCTGCCGCGTTGGCATTGCCGAGGATGGCGACTTCGAGCCGTTCCTCGTTCGCCTCCGGATTCGTGATCGGGCTCGTGTAGGTGAGCAGGTAGAAGCTGTTGGACAGGTCCGTGATCTCTGCCTGAATGTCCAGAAAGATGTCCTGCAGCCCGGAGATGTCATCGGCCTCGAAGAAACCGTCTGTGCGGAAGGCCAGCTGCTGCAGCGGGGCACGGTCGAGGTCCGGTCCGTCGAGAGCGGCGACGTAGATCTTCTTGAGCTCTCCGTCGGTGCCCAGCATGGCGTTGACGGCGTCCTGGATCGTCAGATTCGGATCGGCATTGTGAAAGCCGTCGGTGAAGATCACCAGGCTGCCGTCGACGATTCTCTCCATGGTCACCTCATCCTGCCAGGTGTCGGCCACATCGATGACGGCGCCATAGAGATTGGTCGAGTCGAACAGGTCCTCTTCCTGGATAGAGGCCACGGCTGTGGCCAGGACAGCGGGAACGTCGGTAAAGTCCTGGATGAGCCGGGTTTCCCTGTCGAACACGTAGACGGCGATCTGCTGGTTGGCTGTCTTGTTGTTTATCAGGGCTGTCGCCGCCTGCTTGATCTGTGGCACCAGGCCGGCCACGCTGGAGCTCAGGTCGAGGAGGAGCACGATGGGAATCGAAAAGGGGATGGTCTCGGCGCTGATCGTCGCATTCGACTCGACGCCGATTTTGCGACCGTTCTCGGCAACGACAAAGTCCTCTGGAAGCAGGCCGCCAACGCCTCGTCCCGACTCGTTCTTCACCTGCATGAGGACGCGCACCTGCCTCGCCGTCGGGTCGACCTCGACGCCATAGCTGGTCATGGCCAGAACACGCTCCTCATCATAGGTGCAGCTGCCGTCATCCTTGTTGGCGCTGCGCGAGAAGTTGAGTCCGGCAATGTCGGTGCAGCCGCCGATCTCGGGTTGATCGGGAACGCTGATCGGATTGTCGTCACTCTGGCTGTCACAACCGATGCCGGCGATGACACCGATGGACAGCAGTGTCAGCAGCAAAGCTTTCATCTCATCTCTCACCCGTCGAATCGAATTTGAGGCCTGCTCTTCGATAACCCTGCCTTGGGAAGCCTGTCAAGGTCGGCGCTGATCGAACATCCGAGAAATGGGCGGTTACCCAAGCGCCTCGACTCGAGAAGTCAAAGGGCGACTTCTCTACGGCGGGTCTGAGCCGGGCCGGCGCTGATCGGACATCCGAGAAATGGGCGGTCAATCTTGTGGTTGCCCCACCGGCGTTTTCTCCACCAGCAGGCGCACCACGGCGCCGGGACCCTTGTGCATCCCTTCGTCGAGGTCGACCACCACGTCTTCGTAGTGGCGGATGCGCCAGCTGTCGAAGGCCCTCGGCAGCTGATTGGGGGTGACGAGCCAGGCGGAATTCCTGGGTCCGAACTGCCCCGTCGACGGCTGGTCGATGGTGAAGTTCTGCAGGAGGAAGAAGCCACCCGATTTCAGACCGCGTAACGCCCGCTTATAGACCGACGTATCGTGGTAGTAGAAGTCGGTGATCAGGTCCCAATGGCCCTCACCCATGTCAAAGGTGTCCAGGTCGGCGACGATGGTGTCCACCGTGACACCGCGCTCAATCGCCAGGGCCAGGCACTTCTCCAGGCCCTTCGGCGATACGTCCACCGCCGTCACAGCAAAGCCCTGCTGGGCGAGGAACACGGCGTTCCGCCCTTCGCCGGCGGCCAGCACGAGAGCCGCCCCGGGGCGGAGTCTGCCCACGATCTGTCGCAGGAAATCGACCGGTTCCTTGCCGTAGACATACATGGGCCGATCGTACCGGCGATCCCATGACGTGCCCGGAGACTCGGTGGTCTGTGCCCGGCTCACCACTACGCCGAGGAGCAACAACACCGGTATCCAGCACCATCGCCGTGTCATCTGTTCCTTCAGTCCTGTCCGAGGGCCCAGTTGACGCAACCGGTGATGTGCTGGCGGAACCAGTCCTCGTACCACAATGCATCAGGATGGCCCAGGCCGGTGTAGATGACGCGCCCCTTGCCGAAGTTGTGACACCAACCCATGGCGTAGTCGTGATCCTCCCGGTTGCCTTTGGCCAGATCGACGCTGTCGTTGTCGATGCGCATCAGCACGTGGGTCCTGGCGCGGTCCCAATTCTTGAAGGTGTAGATCTCGTCGGTGACCTCGAAGCGTTCGCCGAGCATGCGCGTGGCGGGATGGCCGGTGTCCTCCACGAGGATCCCCACCTGCTCGTGCCAGGGATGGCCGTTGAAATACCCACCGATCATGGCGCCGTACTCCGGCCAGTCATACCCGGTGTCGGTGGCATTGTGAACACCGAGAAAGCCCTTGCCGTCGTTGACGAAGGCGATGATAGCGGCCTTCTGTTCCTGCGAGAAGTCGAGGTTGCCCGTGGTGGCGAAGACGAGTAGATCGAGCTGGCTCAGCGATTCGGCAGTCACCTTGTCGAGTCGATGTGTTGTCGACACCTTCCAGCCATGTTCGGCACCGAGTTGCTTGAAGGTGATCTCGCAATCGGGCAGATAGCTGTGCTCGTAGCCGGCGGAGTGACGCAGAACGAGTATGTTGGGCAAGGTTTTTCCTTTCGACGAGTAGCGGTCTCTCGTCGTCAACATATCAACCCTCACCTCGGGATACCAGCATGAGATTCGGCATCATCGGCTGCGGCTCCATTGCCGCCAACTCCTTTGCCCCCAGCCTCGTCCACTCCGACGAACTGGACCTGGTCGCGGTCTGCCGACGCGACGCTGACAAGGCACGGGACTTCGCGGATCGCTTCGGTGGCTGCGCCCACTACTCGACGGCAGCCGATCTCCTGGCGGACGAGGCGGTGGAGGCGGTGGTCGTTTCCACGCCCTCGGACACGCATTGTGAATACACCCTGGCGGCGGCTGCCGCGGGCAAACACGTGATGTGTGAAAAACCCATGGCCCTCGATCGGCACCAGGCACGGCGCATGGTCGAGGCCTGTCGGGACGCCGGGGTCGCCCTGGGTGTGGCCTATCGCCGACGGCTGTTTCCGCAGGTGGTGGAAGCCAGGCGGCGGCTCGTGGCCGGAGACATCGGACCGACAGTGTGCACGCGTTCGCACTACAGCGGTGGCGGGGGCTTCGGCAACCCATGGCAGCAGGAGCCCGGAGCCGGCGGGGCCCTGATGGAGATGGCCGTACATCGGATTGAGGTCCTGCTCAACCTGGCTGACAGCGAGCCCGTCGAGGTCTGCGGTCTGGTGGACACCGTGCGCTACAAGGACTGGAAGGTGGACGACTCCGACGCCCTGCTGCTGCGTTTCGCCGACGGCACCATCGGCGTGCACTCGACGATTCTCACTTCGAAGCCGCGACGCGATTCCGCCCAGGTGGATGGTACCGACGGTCGCATCGTCATCGACGGTCTGGAGTTCGGCGGCGAGTCGATCGAAGTGGAGACCGAAGCCGGACGGGAGCAGGTGGCGGTGACGCCGCTCGAGGCACCGTACTTCGATCTGCCCATGCTGGAGGACTTCGCCGCGGCGGCCCACCCCGGCCGGGAGCCGGTGTGTGACGGGATCACGGGGTACCGCGTACAGGCGGTGGCCGATGCGGCCCGTGAGTCGTCGGCCAGCGGCCAACGGGTTGCCGTCGAAGGGTGGATCGACTGATGACTCGCCCGAACGTGCTCTTCATCCTCACCGACGATCAGGGTCCGTGGGCGATGGGGTGCGCGGGCAACGACGAGATCCGTACGCCCGGTATCGACCGCATCGCCGCCACCGGCATGCGCTTCGAGTACTTCTTGTGCGCCTCGCCGGTGTGTTCGCCAAGTCGTGCCAGCTTCCTCACCGGACGGATGCCGTCGCAGCACGGTGTACACGACTGGATCCGCGAGGGCAACACCGGTCCAGAGGCAGCCACCTATCTCGAAGGCGAAGTGGCCTACACCGACGTGCTGGCAGAAAATGGCTACGCCGTCGGTCTGTCGGGAAAGTGGCACCTGGGCAACAGTCAGCTCGTGCAGCACGGTCACTCCCACTGGTACGTGCACCAGAGTGGCGGCGGCGACTACAACGATGCGCCGATGATCCGCAACGGGGAGCTGATCGACGAACCCGGGTATGTGACGAACCGGATCACCGACGATGCTCTCGATTTCCTCGACCGCCAGGCCACGGACGGATCACCGGAGGCGTCTCCCTTCTACCTGGGTGTACACTACACGGCGCCTCACTCGCCATGGACAGGCCACCCCCAACAGATCGTCGATTCGTACGCAGACTGCGCCTTCGAGTCCTGTCCCCAGGAGCCGATTCACGAGTGGGCGAAGGGGCACGGCCTCAGCGAGAGTTGCCTGGGGAATCGCCAGATGCTGCAGGGCTACTTTGCGGCCGTCACGGCAATGGACCAGGACGTGGGCCGGCTCCTCGACCGGTTGGAGGCTCTCGGAATGCGGCAGAACACCCTCGTCGTCTTTGCCAGCGACAACGGCTTCAGCTGCGGCCATCACGGCTTCTGGGGTAAGGGCAACGGCACCTTCCCGCTGAACATGTACGAGAATTCGGTGACCGTACCGTTCCTCGCCAGTCACCCCGGACACGTGTCTGAGGGTGTCGTACAGTCGGGGCTGTACGGGGCCTGTGATTTCTTTCCGACGCTGCTGCAGTATCTCGGTCTAGGCGAACCGGACGGAGGCGATCGTCCCGGCCGCAGCTTCTCCGACCTGCTGCGCGGGGCCACGAATGACGGTGGCCACGAAGCGGTTGTCGTCGACGGTGCGTCACGGTGTGCGGAGTACGGCGCTTCGCGTATGGTGCGCACCGAATCGTGGAAGTACGTCGAGCGAGGCGAGGCCCTGCCCGGCGAGCTCTACCACCTGGCCGAGGATCCAGACGAGCACCACAACCTGATCGACGACACCGGAGCCAGGACGTCTCGCAACGAGTTACACGGTGTGCTCACCGACTGGTTCAGCCGACATGGTGCCGGGGGCGATCGGGACGGACGACTCTGGGATGTCACCGGCGGGGGGCAGCTGCGCCCCGTGGGCGGCCAGCGGGAACGGGATGTATCACCCGCCTTCATCGGACACTGAAGCTGGAGACTACCATGGGTTTTATCGACGCACACGTCCACGTGTGGACGGACGACACGGCCACCTACCCCTTTGCCGCGCCGCATGTCGGCACGGAGAAGGTGCCGGTCACCTTCTTTCCCGAGGACATCCTGGGTCATGCAGGCCCCTGCGGCGTCGATCGTGTCGTGCTGGTGCAGATGAGCTACTACGCGGCCGACAATCGTTACATGCTGCAGGTGATGAAGGACCACCCCGGTGTGTTCGGCGGCATCGGCATCGTCGACTGGACCGGCGCCTCCCCTGGTGATGACATGAAACAGCTCGCCGATGAAGGCGTGTACGGCTTTCGTGTGTACGCACGCGACGAGTCCGTAGACATGTGGTGTGACGGCCCCGGGTTCACCAGCATGTTCGCCACCGGTACCGACCGGCGCCTGGCGATCTGTCCCCTCATCGGTCCGGACGGGTTGCCGGCCCTGGCGCGCCGGTGCGAACAGTTCCCTGAAACTCCCGTGATCATCGATCACCTGTGCCGCATCGGCGCGGGGGCTCCCGTGAACGACAGCGATGTCGATGCCCTGTGCCGGATGGCCCGGTACGAGAACGTGATGGTAAAGGTGTCGGCCTTCTATGCGCTGGGGGCGACGACACCCCCGTACCACGATCTGAGCCACCTCATTCGCCGTGTCGTCGAGGCCTTCGGGCCGGAGCGGCTCATGTGGGCCAGCGATGCCCCGTATCAGGTACAGGGCGAACACACGTACGCGGCGAGTGTGGCGCTGATCGAAGAGGGTCTCGATTTCCTAGGTACAACGGACCGGGAACAGATTCTGCGAGGGACGGCGGAGGGCTTCTTCTTCAGGCCGCCTGGGTGATGTCGACGACGAGCTGTACGTCATGCCGGGCCTCGGACAGAGGCGTGCGGCAGGCTTCCCCACGGGTGACGCAGGCGTGGAAGTGGCGCAGTTCGGCGACGAAGGGGTTTTCCCAATCGACGCCCGGATGCTGCTCGAAGGTCTGGCCTGCCCCATCGACGCCCCGGATCGTCACTTCGCTGAGCATGCCACGGGAGAACCCCGTGGGGTAGGAGAGGATGACGCCCCGGTCGGCGCTGTAGACCTCCAACGTTTCGCGGAAATGGCGGATGCGTTCCAGCTCCACCCAGGTGGCGGCACAGCGCGGACCCCCCTCCCATGCCAACACCGTCGTGATCCCCAGGCCACCGTTCCAGATCTCGGTGCTGGCAACACGGTCGGGCGGACCGAACAGCTGCCGCAGACCGTAGAGATCGTGGATCATGCTGCCCGCCAGATGGAAGAAGGCGGAGCGGATGGGATCGGCGACCTCGCCCAGGGCGCGCTCGGCATCGGCCTGACGTCGCGCCGCCAGGGCCGCACCACCCGAAGCTGGCAGGTCGTCGGCCGCCCGCAGGCGGAAGTGCGCCAGGTGGTGACGGTTGTCGGTGTGCAGGTGGTTGATCTGCGCGAAGCGCAAATCGTCCCGCATGCCGGCCACTTCGTGTTCTACCAGACGGAAGGCGGGGTCAAAGACCTTCATGTATCCGGCCTGGGCGACGACGCCGGCCTGTTGGGCGGCCTCGGCCATATCATCCACGTCCTGCGGCACAAAAGCCACGGGCTTTTCTATGAAGAGATGGCGTCTCGACGCCAGCACCCGCAGGGCGAGCTCCACCTTGGGATCGGACTGGCATAGCAGAACGGCGTCGAGCCGCTGCTCCAGAAAGTCATCCAGATCGACATGCCAGCTGTCGACGCCGTATTCGTCCGCAGCGCCCCGGGCGAGGGTGGCCGACACGTCGCAGACGGCGACCACATCGAACTCCTCACCGAGAAACGTCAGGTTCGGCAGGTGCTGGATCTGGGCGATTGCGCCGCAGCCGACAACACCGATGCGAAGTCGCTCCGTCACCCTCTGGTTCCGGCGCGCGGCGACAGCTTGTTCCACTGTTCAGCCATCTCGAAGAGCTTGTCGAAGGTGCGGTAGACACCGAACCACAGGATCTCGCGCTGGCGATCAGCGGTTTCGTTGTTGCGCGATCCCAGAGCCCGGGACAGGCGGGCCCCGGCCATACGTGCTTCCTCGGCGGCGTTCTGCGCCATGGTGGCCACCGACTCGGCGAGGTCAACAAAGTGATCGATGGACTCGTCGATAGGAATGCGGGACTCTTCCTGGTCGTAGGACGAGGAGGGCAGGAAATGTGTCGGTTTGCGCTCGCCGTCCTCGTCGCGCCCCGTGTGTGTCGGCTGGATGTGGGGCGTGACGGAGAGATACATCGTCATCGCTTCGTCGCCGATGACGCTGACCTGGTGTGGCTCGTCGACACGGGCCACACACATCTGTCCCGGACTCAGCTCGGCCACCTCGCCGGAGATCTCGAAACGTGCCTTGCCCCGGAGGATGAGGAAGATCTCGTGGCCCAGGTCGTGGCTGTGCCGATCAGCTACGGTGCCCGGCTCCATGCGCAGGAACCGGGAGCGGATCTGCGGCGAGACGAAGACGTTGCGGATGTCGTTGCGGTAATCGAAAACTTCCAGTGCCATGGTTTCCTTCAGTCCAAGTAGTCCATTTCGGGTCGCAGGTCCCAGCGACAGGTGTCGTCGGGCTGCACGTGGCGGGCCCATCGGCTCAGAATCGGCAGGTCGGTCCGGCGATGGGCCATCTGCCGGCGGATCGTGCCCGGGTCCCAGCCGTCGAGCACAAGTTGCGTCAACTCGTCACGGATGTCTGCACAGCCGGGGTCTGCGGCACGGTCGTGGGTCTCGCGCGGATCGTCGGCCAGGTTGAACAGCTGGCAGGGCTGGCCGTCGTAGAAGTTCAGCTTCCACTCCGCCCGACGCACCATGCGTTGCACCACACCCTCCTCGCCGGTGGGTCCCCCGGCGCCGGCACCGTCGAGGCAGAACTCCGAGAAGGCGATGTCCTCCCAGGCCGCTGTCTGCGGCGAGGTCAGCAGCGGCAGCAGACTGCGGCCCCGTGAGTGCGGCAACGGCGGGCAGTCGAGAGCGTCGAGCATGGTGGCATTCAGGTCCAGGCCGCTGCAGACACGCGCACAACGGTCCCCCTGCGGCAGTCGACCCGGCCATGACAGGATGGCGGGAACACGCGCGGAGTCCTCGTAGAAGGTCTGCTTCCACCACAGGCCATGTTCCCCCACCTGCTCACCGTGGTCGGAGGTATAGATGATGAGGGTGTCCTCTTCGAGGCCGTTGGCGCACAACGCCTCCAGGATCTGGCCGATGAGGCGGTCCATGCAGGTGACCAGTGCCCAGTAGGCGGTGCGGGCTCGGAGGATCTCATCCTCGGCGACCTCGACGATGCCGCAGCCCTCGCGCCAGGCGCGGATATGGGGATGCAACCGGTCGCTGAAGGGCTCCGGTGTGCGCGGCATCGTCATGCAACCCTCGTAGAGGGCATAGTCCTGCTGGCGGGCGACGAAGGGCTGGTGGGGAAGCATGAAGCCGACGGAAAGCGAAAAGGGCTCGGTCTCCTGGCCGGCGCGCCGGCGAACGCCGTAGCGGTCGAGCCAGTGCACGGCGGCGGCGGTGACATCCTCGTCGTGGACCTGATAGGCCGACTGGCCGGGACCGGACCTGGTCAGACTCACGCGCGCCGGACCGGCGGTGCCGCTCAACTGACCGTGGTCGGCGCCGCGTCCCCCCGGCTGGTTGGGACCGTGATCGCCTACCAGACGCTCCGCGTACCCATGGTATTGGTCCGGCCCCACTGCATGCATGCGGCCCACCAGCGCCGGTCGGTAGCCGCCGGCGCCCATGGCGTGCGCCAGCGTGGGAATGGCGGAGTCCAGGATGTGGCTGTTCGTCCACACCCGATTCTCATGCGGGTAGCGGCCTGTCAAAGCCGACATGCGGGACGGCACGCAGATCGGCGAGGGGCAGTAGCAGGCGTCGAGCAGGACACCTGCCTCTGCCAGCCGGTCGAGGTTGGGCGTCTGTACGAGAGGGTCCCCGGCGGCACCCATAACGAAGGGGCTGTGCTGGTCGGAGTGGATGTAGAGCAGATTCGGTCGTTGGCTCATGTTTCGTCCTCGAACGGGCCGCCAAGGGTAGGCAGGCGTACCGGCGTCAGGCAAGGCACGAGTGTTGCCAGTTTCCGGGCCGAGGGTTTCATTGGCCGGATGCGAATCGGAATCACCGGCGGCGCCGGACACGTAGGCAGCCTGCTGCACGACGGTCTGGGAAATGAGCACGATATCGTGCGCTTCGATCGTACGGCGGCCGATGGTGTACGCGCCGTGCGCTTCGACCGGGCAGAAGAGGTCGATGGCCTGTTCGACGGGTTACAGGCGATCATCCACCTGGCCGCCGATCCCAGTCCGGAAGCCGACTGGGACAGCGTCTGCCCCAACAATGTGAAGGCCACCTACCAGGTCATGGAGGAGTGCCGTCGGGCCGGCGTCGGGCGGGTGGTCTTCGCCTCGACGAACCACGTGATGCACGGTCACTCGATCGCGACGACGCCGGAGACCCTGGACCCGTCGAAGAAGCTGTCCATGACAGCAGCAGATCCACCGAACCCGGATTCTCTCTATGCCGTGTCCAAGCTGTTCGGCGAACACCTCGGCAAGCTCTACAGCGAACGCTTCGGCATCGAGTTCGTCGCCATGCGGATCGGCTGGACAACCAGAAGCGACGACCCCGGACAGCAGAAGGGGACACCGTCTGCAGACTACATGCGTGCCATGTGGCTCAGCCATCGAGATTGTGTGCAGATTTTCGGCAAGGCGCTATCGGCCCCGCTGCGGTTCTTCATCGCCTACGCCACCAGCGACAACACCCGGAAGGTCTTTGATCTGACGGAGACGTGCCGCGTCCTCGACTACGAGCCGCAGGACAATGCTGAACCAGCCTTTCTGTGAGTCTTGACCTGGCTGTCCGGGGTTTTGCCCCCGTCGTCGAGCGTATCCACGCCGTCAGCCATCAGCAGCGGGTCCTGGGAGAGGTGGCGGGCATGCCTGTGCTGGCTGCCCGTGTCGGCAACGGCGAGCCCTCGGCGCTGCTCATCGCCGGGACCCATGGTGATGAGCCGGCCACGGTGGAAGCGGCCCTGCGCGTGCTGGAGCGAACGGCATGGTCTCCGGGTCTGTGCCTTGATGTGCTGCCCTGCACCAACCCCACAGGATATGTTCGAAATACTCGCGAGACAGCGCAGGGGGTCGACATCAACTGGTCCTGGGATCGGGCCAACGTGGCCGAGATCGAGCTGTTGCGAGGGTTTTTGCGGGGGCGCAGTTATCGCTTCGTCCTCGATTTTCATGAGGACTGGGAGACGGAGGGATTCTACCTTTATGAACACCGGCACGGCGTCGCGGCCGCGGGTCACCGCATGATTGCCGCTGTGGAGACAGTCTGTGCGATCAATCGCGATGACGAGATCGAAGGGTGGCCGGCGCAGGACGGCGTTGTCACGGCCGATACCTCCCGCGAGCGGTTGGATCGGGGAGATGGTTTCCCTCTCGTCCTGCTCCGCGACCACACGCCGCACAAACTGACCACCGAGACACCAACGGAACTGCCGATGGAACCACGGGTGCAGGCACACCTGGCCGCCCTCGACGCGCTGCTGGACCACTATCTGGACGACGACGGGGAGCAGGGCTGAGTGAGCAAGGAGCGGAAGACAGAAGCGACCGTGGCACCGACAACCCTCAACCGTGTCATCGGCTTGCTGCAGCATGACCGGGCCCGCTGGGGGGCACCGCTGGCGGCAGCCTGCGTGGCCCTGCTGGTCTGCAGCTGGACCTTCGATGCCAAGCTCAGCATCAGCGGCGACAACACGGAGTTCGTCACCCTGGCGCGATCCCTGGCCGCCGGGGATGGCCTGACCTACACGAACCGTCCCGAGCCGCGGGTGGCGACGAAATACCCCTTTGGTCTGCCGCTGCTGCTGGCGCCGATGGCAGCCACTTTCGGCGGCTGGGAGGGACCGGGCAGTGGGACGCCCGACTGGGTGGCGATGAAGTGGGTGGTGGTGCTCACCTTCGCCGCCGGCATGGCGTCCTTCTATCTGCTGGCCCGTCAGGTGGCAGGAGACCTGGGAGCCGTGGCGGCCACGGCCCTGGCGGTGACGAACCCCCGTACCGTGGACTACGCCCACCAGGTGATGTCCGAGGTGCCCTTCCTGGCACCCTCCCTGCTGGCACTGTGGTGTCTGCAGCGGGGCATCGATCGAGAGGGCTGGCGGGACAACCGCTGGCTGTGGGCCGGCGTGGCGGCGGCGGTTGTCGCCTACTACGTACGCAGCGTCGGCATCGTCCTCATCGGGGCTCCCATCGCCCTGCTGCTGTGGCGCCGCGACTGGCTCCGGGCCGGGTTGATCGCCGGTGTCAGCTTCGTGGCCATGCTGCCGTGGATGCTGCGCAACAGCGCCGCCGGGGGGGGTAGCGTCTACCTGAAACAGCTGGTCCAGGTGAACCCCTACTTCCCCGAACGCGGTCTGCTCGACGCCTCGGGACTGTGGGAGCGGATCGCCGGGCATCTGCAGTTTTATCTGTCAGAAGGACTGACGGCTACGCTCTGGCCGAGTTTGACGGTCACACGTTCGGCAATCACACCGGGATCAATGGTGATGCTGGCCCTGCTGGGAGGGTTCGCCTGGCGCTGCATCCAGCGGCGGCAGCACCTGCTGCTGCTGATCTACGCGGCGTTCTTCCTCGGCACCGTCCTGTTGTGGCCGTGGCCCGGGGATCGCTTCATCCTGCCGCTGGTGCCCGTGCTGTTGTTGTTCGGTGTGAGTGCTGTCGCCGACGGCGTCGGCTGGCTGCGGGCGAAAGGGGCGGGTCCGACGGCCTTCGTGCTGGCCGCCGTGCTGCTGGGACTGGCTCTGGATGGCAACGTGCGCGGCAGGGCACCGAGATCCGCCAGCGGGCAGGCGAACTCCCTCGTGCAACTGGCCCGCGCCAGCCAGGCTGACTATCGACCGGAGTGGCGCAATTACCTGGAAGCGGGGCTGTGGCTGCGGGCCAACTCTCCCGAGGACGCCATCGTCAGCTGCCGCAAGGCGTTCTGGTTCCATGTCGTGTCCGGTCGACGGACCATGGTCTACGCCTTCAAGGAACCCCACGAGGTCGTGGCTGATCTCGAGGCCAAGGGCGTCGACTACGCCATCGTCGAACAGCTTGGGTACTCACATACCGGCCGTTTCCTGGTGCCCGCCCTGCAGTCGAATCCGGATCGTTTCCCCATCCTCTGGCACCGACCTGACCCCGATACGTACGTGGTCGGCATCAACCACGAGTAGACTTCACGCGGGCACCGGCGCATCCGCCCGCACCAACCCTTCCGCTTTCAGTTCTGCCCAGTAGTCGGCGGGGATCTCTTCCTTCAGCAGGTCGAAGTTCTCGACCACCCGCTCCGGGCGGCGTGTTCCGGGGATGATGGCGGTGATCACGGGATGGGCCAAGGCGAACTGTGAGGCCGCAGCCTTGATGTTGACCTGATGTCGCTCGCTGACCTGCTCGAGTTGACGGGCTTTGGCGATCACCTCGGCGGGAGCATCGACATAGTTGAACTTGGCTCCCTCCTTGGCGCCCTTGGCGAGGATGCCGCTGTTGTAGGTGCCGCCGGCGAGGATGCCGATGTTCTTCTCCGCACACAGCGGCAGCAATTCGTCGAGGGATTCCTGCTCGAGCAGGCTGTAGCGACCGGCCAGCAGGAAGCAGTCGAAGTCCCCGTCGCGGCCGAAGTCGGCCAGCATCTCCCACTGGTTCATGCCGGCGCTGACCCCTGAGATCAGGCCCTGCTCGCGCAGGCTGGCGATGGCGGGATAGGCGCCGGAGATGGCGCCCTGGTAATGATTGTCGGGGTCGTGGATGTGAAGTACGTCGACACGGTCGAGCTGCAACCGCTGCAGGCTCTCCTCGAAGGAGCGCATGACACCGTCGCGGCTGAAGTCGAACACCGGCTTGAAAGGTGGCGGGTTGTCGTAGATGTCCTGACCACGATCGTCGCCCGGTTCCACCGGGTCGAGAACGCGACCTACCTTGGTGCAGAGGACGAAGCTGTCGCGAGGGATCTGAGACAGCACATGGCCGACTCGGTGCTCGCTCTTTCCGGAACCATACAGCGGCGCTGTGTCGAACAGATTCAACCCCAGATCGAGGGCCTGCTGGACGACGGCGTGGGCCTGCTCGTCGGGGATATCACCGAAGAGTCCGCCCAGGGCGGCACACCCCAGGCCCAGGCGGGTGACCTCCAGTCCCGTGCTTCCGAGTATCTTCTTTTCCAGTGGATTCATCGGTCTGTCTCCATTTGGGTTTCAACCGGTAATATAGAAGGTCGACGCCTTGACGCTCCGCGATACGGGAAGCTACTGTTTCTCACTGATGGCACTCGGGCTTGTGGCCTGTTTCGAGGGGCCGCCGGACCCGGTGTCACTGCCGGTACCCGTGGAGGTCGGCAACCAGGGGCTGGTCCAGATTCCCGCCGATCCCGATTCAGGTGTGAACTGGCGGCAATGGAGTGCGACAGTCTTCGACACGGCCCGCCGGTCGCAGCGCCCCGTGCTGCTGTACGCCGCCAGGATCGGTTGTGATGGACTGTTCGCCGGTGACGATCCTCTGGCCCGTTGGCAGGCGGAGACACGCTATATCCCCGTGAGAATCGATCCCGACCGACATCCTGCAGTGGCCCGGCGCTACGCGCCGGCGGGTTGTCCCTCTCTCAGTATTCTGCTGGAGGACGGACAGGAGATCATTCGGGCCACCGACATGCGTCGGCAAAACGTGCCCTTGCTGCTGTCCCGGATGCACGAACATCTGCAGAAGCGTCGTGACGTGGTCGAAAAGGAAGTAGAGCCATCGCCTGCCCGGCACGGGTCGCAGACGTACCGGCTGAGCGTTGCCGCCGCGCGGACGTCGGTGGTGGCTGCCTATGACACGCTCTATGGCGGGTTCGGCGGACCCTATAAGTTTCCCGAGACACAGGTGCTGGCATTCTTGCAGGAACTGGGGACAGGTGAAATCGAAGACGGCGCCAGGAAGATGCTGACGCGTACGCTGGACGGCCTGCTGGCCGGTCCGCTGTGGACCACCGATGTGCTGGTTATGTCGCACACGCCGGATTGGCAGACACCACGCTACGAGGCCCATGCCGCCGATCAGGCCGGACTGCTGACCGTGCTGGGGAAGGCGGCGGCCGGAAGCGCCAACTACCACCATGCCGGCCAGCGGCTCTTTGACACCATCAGCGCGCACTGGTTCGACGCCGGCACGGGTGCCTTCCGATCCCGTCGCCTGGCCGGCAAAGTCGATGAACCGGGCTGGCAGGATCCGGTGATACAGGCAGATGCCAACGCGCTGTTGATTCTTGCCTGTCTGCGGTCGGGGGAAAGCCTTGACCGCGAGGACGCGGCGCAGCGACTGGCGTCGATGGCAGGAGAGACTCTTCTGCGGGAGCTGGTCACCACCGAGGGCGTGGTGCGCCATGCGCTGATCGACGATACGCCGGCAGGTCTGCTGCGCGACCAGATGCTGGTGGCCCTCGCTTTCGATGAACTGGAACGACAGACAGGACGCGGTGAATTCGGCGAGGCGGCGACGCGGGTCATGAGCTGGGCTGACGAGCATCTGTGGGACGAGGCGACGGGTGCTTTTGCGGATGCCCCGGTACAATCCTGGCCGGAAACCTGGACGAGTACCCCCGATGAACATGACGATCGCGCCCCCTCCGGGGTCGCCGTTGCCGCCGAAGCCCTCGCCGCCGTCGGTGATCCGGTTCGCGCCCTCCGTGTGTTGCACGGGATCCGTCTGACCTCACCGACCGGCCGTCGGCAGGCGGCCGCTGCCCGGCAGCTGCTGGTGTTGGAGGGCTCCCGGTGAAACTGCTCGTTACCGGAGCCCATGGTCTGCTCGGGCGGGCCCTGCTGCAGGCTGACTGGGGTGCCGACGTCAAACGAGTGGGCTGCGGCCGTCACGCCGACCCGGTAGGCGACGTATCCTGTCATGCCGTCGATCTCACCGATGCCGACGCCGTGGTCGAGCTCTGGCGGCAGTTGCGCCCGGACCGCGTCATCCACACCGCGGCGTTGACGGATGTCGATCTGTGTGAAACCGAACCCGAACTGGCGCGTCGCGTCAATCGGGATGTCGTCGCCCATGTCGTGGCAGCCAGTGCTGAGGTTGGCGCCGGGGTGGCACACCTGTCCACGGACTACGTGTTCGACGGTCAGGGCGGACCCTATTCTGAACAGGACAGTCCAAGGCCGCTTTCCGTGTACGGTCGAATGAAGCTGGAGAGTGAGGCCCTTGTCCTCGACGCCGGCGTGGAAGGTCTCGTCGTGCGTACTCTATGGCTGTATGGCCACCTGCGTTCGGTGCGTCCCAACCTGGTGACCTGGCCTCTGGAGGCCCTGGCTCGGGGCGAGTCGATGCGGATCGTAGCCGACCAGTGGGGGAACCCTACCTATGTTCACGATCTGGCGAGAGCTCTGGTGGAGTTGAGCCGCCGCGGTGTGGCCGGACTGTTCCATATGGGAGGTTCGACTTTCCTGACTCGTGAGGAACTCGTGCGCCACGTGGCAGGTCACTTCCACCTGGACACTTCCCATGTCGAGGTGATAACGACCGCCCGCGCCGGCCAGGCCGCCCCGCGGCCCCTGCGCTCGGGTTTGCGGACCGATGCCATCGAAGCCGAGCTCGGTTGGACCCCGGCGAGTCTGAGCGAAGGTCTGGAGCGCATGGCGGCCGACACCGTTTTCCGCCAGGATTTCGCCCACCTGGTTGACCCCGAACCCTGACGTAGGTTGAGAAGGAAAGCCCTGCCGTGACCGACAAGCTGTCCGTGTCCCTCGTGACACCGACGTACAACGAGTGTGAGAATGTCTCGCTCCTGGCGGAGGAGATATTCGGCCTGCTGGCGTCCTGCGACGACATCGACCTCGAGCTGATCATCGTCGATGACAACTCTCCAGACGGAACCGGCGCCACTGCCGAGGCCCTCACGGATCGCTACCCTGTACGCGTCGTACATCGGGCCGGAAAACTGGGTCTCGGTTCGGCTGTCATGGAAGGTTGGAAGCTGTCGGACCGACCATACCTGGGCGTCATCGATGCCGATCTGAGTCACGATCCGGAGATCCTGCCCGGTCTGATCCGCGGCCTCCGCCAGCACGACCTGACCATGGGCAGTCGTTTCGGCGAGACCAGCCAGGTCGAGAAGTGGGCCCTGCACCGCAAGCTGATCTCCGTCGTCGGCGTCGGCATGGCCCGCGTGATCACCGGGGCCGAGGATCCGCTTTCCGGTTACTTCTGCCTGCGCCGGGAGGTGATCGAGCAAGGTTTCGAGTTGACGTCGAAGGGCTACAAGATCCTGCTCGAAATCCTCGTGAAAGGGCGATACGCCTCGCACACGTCCACCCCCTTCGTGTTCCGCAACAGACAATTCAGCGACAGCAAGTTGAACTGGCGCGAGCACACTCTGTTCCTCAAGCAGATTCTCGTGTTCGGGGTGCGCCGGCTCCTGGGGCGCAAACCCGGCTCGTGAGCGGCACCGTCGACAGGCCCCTCGAGGCCGAGGCTGTCACCGTACAGACGACGGAGTTCGACCTCAGCGTCGTGATCCCCAGCTACAACACCCGGGATCTGATGGAGCAGGCCCTGCGCACCGTACAGGAGGCCTCCGGCGACCTCAGCGTCGAGGTGATCGTTGTCGACAATGCCTCGCGCGATGGCAGTGCCGACATGGTGGCCGAACGGTTCCCCGAGGCGGAGCTGATCCGCAACGAGCGCAACCTCGGGTTTGGTGGAGCCAACAACGCGGCCTTCGCGCGCGCGCGCGGACGTCATGTGCTGCTGCTGAATTCCGATACCATCGTGCGCCCGGACACGCTCAGTACGCTGGTGAGTTTCATGGACGAGCACCCGGAAGCGGGGGCCGCCGGGTGTCGGATCCTCAACCCCGATGGCTCCCTGCAGCTCGACTGTCGGCGCGGGTTCCCCACGCCTGCGGCGGCATTCTACAAGCTCACGGGCTTAAGCCGGATGTTTCCGCGCAGTCAGCGTTTCGCCCGCTACAACCTCACATACCTCGATCCCGACGAGATGAACGAAGTTGATGCCCTGTCCGGGTCGTGCATGATCGTCCGACGTCAGGTGCTGGAGCAGGTCGGGGGTTTTGACGAAGCCTATTTCATGTATGGCGAGGATCTCGACTGGTGTTTCCGCATGCGCGAAGCCGGCTGGAAGATCTACTACACGCCGACGACGGAGATCATCCATTTCCGCGGCGAGAGTGGCCGTACCGAGTCGATGCGGATTCAGTACCGCAAGAACGAGGCGATGGCGATCTTCGTCAGCAAGCACATGCGCCAACGGTACCGCTTTTTTCCGGTCGCTTTGCTCCATGCCGGCATCGTGCTGTACGGGCTCTATTCGTTCGCCGTGCCGCTGGCCCGCAAGATGGTGCTGCCCGCCATCGATGGGTTGCTCGTCCTCTTTGGGGTCCATCTGGCCGTGGCGCTGCGCTATCACCCTGATCTGACGCCGCTGATCAGTGCCCTCGAGCGTGTCAGCCTCGGTTTCGGTCTGGACGTGCACCCGACCCGCTGGCTGGAGCCCCCACCGTACTCAGAGATACAATGGTTGTTCGTCTACGCGGCGCCAGCGGCCATCTGGCTCGCCTGTTTCGCCGCCCTAGGCCTCTACGATCGGCGGCGTTATTCGCCTGGCTGGGCGGCCATGGCGGTAACGATCGGCTTCGCGGGCGTGATCACCACCGTCTTCTTCTTCAAGGATTACAATTTCTCCCGACTGGCGGCCGGCGCCGCCTGGGCGGCGAATACGGTGATGATTGCAGGCTGGCGCCTGGGGGCTCGCTGGCTGACCCAATCGACGTCGGGACGCCGGCTCGGCCGCCGGAGGATTCTGGTGGTGGGCACCGATCCGGCAGCCAGGCAGTTCGTCGAACGTCTATGCGCCTGGGGGGGGTTGGACAGCCAGATCCTGGGTTTTGCCGGGGACAGCAGTGAGCGGGGCCGCACCGTGGCCGGACTGCCCGTCGTCGGTCTGGTGGAGGACCTCGGGGCCCTCGTGCGGGAGTATGATGTGGACGAGCTGGTGTTCACGCCGGCCAGCGTCACCGACGCCTTGCGACACGCCCGCGAAGGCACCCGCCGCCGCCGTCTGCGCCAGATGCTGCTCACCGGCGATCTACCCGATGTGGGAGGGCCGACACCGGCGTCGGTGGACGATCTGCCCCTGGTTGAGATCGCCGCCGGCGGGTGACGGCTTGATCCACCCTTCGGCAAGAGCCTACATTGAAGAGTCCTGTTGGAGCGTAGACTGACGTAGAGGTGAGAGAATGACTGAACAGGCATTGGCGGGCGGCAGGTCGATTTCGCTGCCCATGAGCAAGGCGCTGGAGATCAGCCTGCGGAGCCTCAAGATCCGCTTCGGCCGCTCTCTGATCACGACCAGCGGCATTATTCTGGCGATCGCCTTCCTGATGTCGGTCTGGAGCCAGAACGAGATCATCGGATCGCTGCGCGACGCCAACAAGAGCGAGATCAACCTCGAGTTGCAGAAGAATGGTATCGAGACGTTCACCGCCGAAGGCGCCGCCGTCTCCGAGGAGGCCCTGGCACGGCTGGCCGAGGAGAGCTCGAAACAGACCTGGCTCATCAGCCTGTCTCTGCTGGTCTGCGTCGTCGGCATCGCCAACGCCATGTTGATGTCGGTGACTGAACGATATCGAGAAATCGGCACGATGAAGTGCCTTGGGGCTCTCGACTCCTTCATCATCAAGCTGTTCCTCCTGGAATCAACCTTCCAAGGTCTGGCAGGCACGATCGCCGGCATTGTTGTCGGCCTGGTGATGACCCTGATGCTGGCCCTGATCGACTACGGTGCATTCGTTTTTCAGTATTTCCCGGTGGGCGGCATCGTGCGATCCGCCCTGGCCGCTATCATTTCCGGTACGGTGCTGTCGCTGATCGGCGCCATGCTGCCGGCCTACAAGGCGGCCAAGATGGAGCCGGTCGAGGCCATGCGTTCCGACACCTGAGAGAACAGCGATGACAGAGACGACAACGGCACCCGCCGAAACAGCCCAGACCGGGCACAGCGCGGGAGACGAAGAGCAGCGCACCGTCGTGCGTACCCAGCAGGTCAAGAAGGTCTATACCATGGGCGACACCAAGGTGCATGCCCTGCGCGGTGTAGATCTCGAGATCTACGCCGGTGAATACCTGTCGATCATGGGACCTTCGGGTTCGGGGAAGAGCACCTTCTTCAATATGGTCGGTGGTCTGGACAAGCCGTCGGCGGGCAAGGTCTACATCGATGAGGTCGATGTGGCTCAGCTCGATGCCTATGAGCTGGCTTGGCTGCGCTGCCGCAAGATTGGCTACATCTTCCAGTCTTTCAACCTGATCCCGGTGATGACAGCTCTCGAGAACGTGACCTTGCCGATGGTCTTCGCCGGGCTCACGAGTGACGAATCACGGGACAAGGGCATCGAGCTGCTGAAGAAGGTCGGCCTCGGCGAGCGGCACTCGCACAAGCCCTATGAACTGTCCGGCGGCCAGCAACAGCGCGTCGCCGTGGCCCGGGCACTGGCCAATGACCCGGCGGTGGTTCTGGCCGACGAGCCGACGGGCAATCTCGACCTGAAGACAGGGACCGAGATCATCGAGTTGCTGCGCGAGATGAACGAGACTCAGGGCGTCACAATCATCTCCGCCACGCACGACCACAAAATGCTCAGCGTCTCCGATCGTGTCGTGTGGATCAAGGATGGACAGAAGGATCGAGTCGCCCTGCGTGAGGATCTGGATATCGAAACCGTAGAGGTTGAGGGCGAGTAGCGATCCGCTTCTGGGCCGGGTCGCCTCAGACCTCCGACCCGACGCCAGGTAGATCAGCTGTCGCTGGGTGATTGGCTGCCAGCCCTTCGCCAGGTTTATTGGATCGTCGAGTGGGAAACACCTGAACCCGAATCGCGTTGAGCGGTTCGGGTCGATTCATGTACAGGTCTGAATGATCGATATCTTGCCGGTTTATCCGGTGTGGTTCTGGGTGGCGGCGGTCTCGGCGGTGGTTTTTTTGGGGATCGCCAAGGCTGGTTTTGGGGGTGGCGCCGGCACCATCGGCGCGCCGTTGCTGGCGCTGACGATCCCGGTGGGGGATGCCGTCGCTCTCCTGCTGCCGTTGTTGATCTTCTGTGACATCTTCTCCGTCTGGCACTACCGATCCACATTTCACCGGCGCAGTGTGGCTCTCCTGTTGCCGGGTGCCGCGGCGGGGATCGCAGCGGGCACGGCGTTCTTCGGCTACTTCCTCGATAATACCGGGATCCTGCGCACCGGGATCGGTACGCTGGCGCTGGTGTTCGTGGGTTTCCAGGTGCTGCGCTCGCTGGCGGGCAAAGCACTGGACGCCAGGCACCCACGAGCCGCGGAAGGCACGGCCATGGGCTTTCTCTCGGGCTTCACCTCGACCCTGGCCCATGCTGGCGGCGCCCCGGTGTCTATCTATCTGCTGCCTCAGCATCTGTCACGCGAGCTCTACGTCGGCACCACGGTGATCGTCTTCACCGCCGTGAATGCGATGAAGGTGCCCCCCTACATCTGGCTGGATCTGTACCACGTGGGCAACCTGGCGACGGTGGCGGTACTGGCACCCCTCACCTTTGTCGGCGTGCGGCTGGGGATCATGCTCAACCGGCGATTCTCGGATTTGTGGTTCAACCGGGTGGTCTACGGGATCCTGGCAGCCACTGGCGTGAAACTGCTGCTGGGGTAGCGATCAGGCCACGGTCTGGCGTGCCTCCCACGCTTCACCTGCCGCTGCAGCCTGGCGCTCCAGGTCGCCGCGCCAGCCCACCACCTCACCCGCCTTGATGCGGTCGATATCGAAGGGCGCGTAGCGGTCCTCCAGCGTATCGCCCAGCCTCTGCGTTTCCGCCCACCGGTCCCACGCCGTCTGCATCCATTCGTGGGGTAACGCTTCCCGTACGGCGGGATCGAGTTGCCAGGCGCTGCGGGCGTCGGCCACCGCCGGCTCGTCGGTGGCAGGACCCGACCACTTCGACCAGCCGATGGACAGGGTGTTACGCTCCCGTTCCGGCACGGTGTGACCCGTGTGGATGTTGATTCCCATGCGGATGAGGGCCTCTCCTTCCCGGAGCCGGATGGCGACCTGCCCCGGCAACGGATCTTTCCCATTCCAGCTCGGCGTGTGCGGCACTCCCTGGTCCTTCATCGCCCGGGGCAGCAGGACGTCATGCTCGAAGGGCGTGCGCCAGCGATCATGGCTGCCAGGGATCAATTCATGGCACTCGTCATCGACCAGCGCCAGGAACATGCTGACGCCGCTCCGCTCGGAGATCGCCCGGGCGTTGTTGGCGCGGATCTCCTCCCAGCGGGCCTTCTCGACCTCCTCGGAGTACGCTTCGGGGCCCTCATCACGGACCTCCTGCGCCACGTACGGTTTCCCAGTGCCCCACCAGGTCCCGTCCCGGTGCCAGCCGAGGGCGTGATCGTTCTTTCGTGGATTGCACCACAACAGCATGCCGCTCATCGTCAGGTCTTCCGGTCCCAGCCCGTCACACCAGGAATCGACGAAGCCCAGCAACTCGTCAGAGCCGTGGAACTGGGCGAAGCTGGGCTCGCCGAAGGCGGGATGTATCAGTCCCCGGATCGCCCACGGCTCCTGTTCGCCGGCGCGGTGTACGTATCCTTTCGAGCAGTCGATGCGACGGTAGCCGTTGCCGGGTGCGCAGGCCTCGGTCACGCGGCGCCCTGCCTCCCGCAGTACGGGGAGCCAGGGGCTGTCGACAAAGTCGTTGACGATGACGAAGCCATGTTCCTGCAGGTGAGCCAGTCTCTGCTGCGTGCCGCCGGGGGCGGCAAGTTCGGGTCTGGCGTCGGCGAAGGACTCGGCTCGGTAGGGTTCCATTCTCGTGTCTCCTGTCTGCTGCGTCTGTCTGTGTGGGCATCAATCTCCGAGATCGAAACCAGCTTCACAACAGCCTGGTAGAATCCCCGCCCGGGGAGAAGCCTGCGGTTCTTGACATCGACACAGGCCACGCGTATTCTGTGAACGCTATGACCAACCTGATACAAACGTCCCCCGGTCGCCGTTGGTGGCGCTTCTGGTCCACATGGAACAGGTGCGTCCACCCGTAAGACCGGGTATTTGATCGAACAGACGGTTCTTAACAAGGCCGCGGGCGCCCCCAAAAAGCGTCCGCGGCTTTGTTTTTTCTGGCAGGAACGAACACGGCCTGGCTCCACCCTGTGGGGACTCGCGCTTCCTGGGGGAACTCGCGCCACCAACATGGAGCGAGACATCATGACAGTGACAGCGAACACCCAGACCCCATCCCTGCGGCCCACAGCCGCTGAATTCGCCGATCTCTCGAAGGATGGGCAGGTCGTCCCCGTGTACCGCGAGATTCTCGCCGATACGGATACACCCGTGTCAGCCTACATGAAGCTGCGGGGTGAGTGTGACTTCACCTTTCTCTTCGAGAGTGTCGAGGGGGGCGAACGGGCGGCACGGTACTCCTTCCTCGGCATCCGGCCGACACAGATCTTCCGCTCTCGTGGGCAACGGGTCACCATCGAGAATCGAGTCAACGGCCAATGCCAGACATTCGAGGCCGATCCGCGCCAGGCACTACGCGACCTGATGGCTCCCTACACGGCCGCACCGCGGCCCGACCTGCCGCCATTCACCGGGGGGGCAGTCGGATATCTGGCCTATGACGGCATCCGCCTTGCCGAGGTACTCCCCGAGACGACAACGGATGATCTCGGGCTCGATGACATGGTCTTCGCTCTCTACGAGACCGTGATCGCCTTCGACAACCTGCGGCACACGATCCTCGTGATCGCCAATGCTCGGGTCACCGGGCAGAAATCGGCGACGGAAGCGTACGCCGAAGCCGGCCGTCGTATCGACGAACTCGAAGACCTGCTCGCGCGGCCGGCGACGCTGCCGGGACTGGGGGCCGGGGGCTCGATGAGCGCCGTCCGCTCGAACATGACGAGAGGGCACTACAAGGAAGCCATCGAACGCTGCCTGGAGTACATCCGTGCCGGCGACATTTTCCAGGTCGTGTTCGCCCAGCGCTTCCAGCTGGAGTTCGGCGGCGACCCCTTCGACATCTACCGCGTCCTGCGCACCGTCAACCCGTCGCCGTACATGTTTCACATCGAGCAGGCGGGGCTGCAGATTCTCGGTGCCTCTCCCGAGATTCTCGTGCGCGTGCAGGATGGCACGCTGGAGGTGCGCCCCATCGCCGGTACCCGCTCCCGTGGCGCCACGCCGGAAGAGGACGAGCGTCTTGCCGATGAGCTGCTGGCCGATGCCAAGGACTGCTCCGAACACGTCATGCTCGTCGATCTGGGGCGCAACGACGTGGGACGTGTGTCCGACTACGACAGCGTTCGCGTCACCGAGATGATGGAGGTGGAACGCTACTCGCACGTGATGCACATCGTATCCAACGTGCGCGGACAGCTGCGCGACGATATGGATGCCATCGACGCGCTGTTTGCCTGCTACCCGGCGGGTACCCTCTCCGGAGCGCCGAAGGTGCGGGCCATGGAAATCATCGACGAGCTGGAGCCGACGCGGCGTGGCATCTACGGTGGTGCTGTCGGCTACCTGGACTTTTCCGGCAACCTCGACACCTGTATCGCCATCCGGACGATGGTGGTGAAAGACGGCGTGGCCTATATCCAGGCCGGGGGCGGCATTGTGGCTGACTCCGACCCGGATGCCGAATTCCAGGAGACGGTGAACAAGGCCATGGCCCTGCTGCGGGCCTCCGAAATGGCCAGCCGCGGATCTGTGGTGCCGTCCCAGGCCAACATCAGCGGCCTGCTGGAGGGTATGGATCCCAGTTCGCTTGCCGCGGAGACACGGCCATGATCTTCATGCTCGACAACTACGACAGCTTCACCTACAACCTGGTGCAGTACATGGGTGAGCTCGGCGCCGATCTCGTCGTCTATCGCAACGACCAGATCACCTGCGACGAGATCGAGCAGCTGGCGCCGGAGAGGATCGTCATCTCCCCCGGTCCCTGTACGCCGGATGTGGCCGGTATCTCCCTGGAGGTGGTCGAGCGCTTCGCCGGCAGCATCCCTATCCTCGGTGTCTGTCTGGGGCATCAGTCGATCGGCCAGGCCTTCGGCGGCACCGTGTCGCGGGCTCCCTACATCATGCATGGCAAGACGTCGCAGATCCACCACGATGGCGCGGGTGTCTATCGCGGACTGCCGAATCCCTTCACGGCAACACGGTACCATTCACTCATCGTCGAACGGGACTCCGTGCCGGACTGCCTGCAGATCGTCGCCGAGACCGAGGACGGTCTGGTGATGGGACTGCGGCATCGTGAGCTGGCCGTGGAAGGCATGCAGTTCCACCCGGAGTCGATTCTTACGAGCGAAGGCAAGAACCTGCTCGGCAATTTCCTGCAGGCTCCCACGGGGAGCCCGACGATCAAGGAGGTGACCGGATGATTCAGGAAGCGATTGCACGTCTGCTTGGTGATGATGATCTCGACCGCAATACAGCCCACGGCGTGATGGAGCAGATCATGACTGGCGGCGCCACGGATGCGCAGATCGGCGGCTTCCTGGTGGCACTGCGCTGCAAGGGGGAGACGGTGGATGAGATCACCGGGTTCGCCGAGGTCATGCGGTCCAAGGCGACACCGATCACCGGTGGCAGGGAGCCCCTCGTCGACACCTGTGGTACCGGTGGCGACAGTTCGGGGACCTTCAACATTTCCACCACGGTGGCCTTCGTTGCCGCCGGCGCCGGTTGTACGGTAGCCAAGCATGGCAACCGCGCCATGTCGAGCCGGAGTGGTTCAGCTGATGTGCTGGCCGCCCTCGGTGTCAACGTCGAGGCTTCGCCCGAGACCGTGGGCAAATGCCTGGATGAGGCCGGCATGGGCTTCATGTTCGCGCCGGCGCTTCACGGGGCTATGAAACACGCCATCGGCCCACGTAAAGAGCTGGGTACGCGGACCGTGTTCAACGTCCTGGGTCCGTTGACGAACCCCGCTGGTGCCCGACGGCAGCTGATCGGCGTCTTTGCCCCGGATCTCACCGAAACGATGGCCGGCGTGCTGGGGGCGTTGGGCTCCGAACGCGCCTTCGTCGTGCACGGCAGCGATGGTCTCGACGAGATCACGGTGACAGGACCGTCGCGGGTCAGCGAACTGTTGGATGGTGAGGTGCGGACCTACGAGATCGAACCCGGCGACTTCGGCATCAAGCCGGCGACGGCGGCCGATCTTCAGGGCGGTGACGCGACGGAGAATGCCGGGATTCTCAAGAGCGTGCTCGACGGGGAAAATGGGCCTCGCAGCGATGTTGTCGTACTGAATGCGGCCGCGGCGATCACCGCAGGTGGCCTGGCACAGGATCTTGCTGAGGGAGTCTCGCTGGCGCGCGAGTCACTGTCCTCCGGCAAGGCAGGACAAGCGCTGGATCGCCTTGTCGAGATCAGCAACAGTTAGCTCCGATATGGCCGGTATTCTTGAAGAGATCGCTGCGTACAAGCGGGAGTTCGTCGCCCGGCGCGTCGCCGAGCGGCCCCTCTCCGACGTGAGTGCCCAGGCCCGGGACACGCCCGATCCGGCCGACTTCATCGGCGCCCTGCAGGCCGAGGGAATCTCGCTGATTGCCGAGGTGAAGAAGGCATCCCCGTCAAAAGGGGTGATCCGGGAAGACTTCGACCCCGCGGCGATCGCCGAGGCCTACGCGAGCAACGGTGCGCGGGCGCTTTCGGTGCTCACGGACGAGGCCTACTTTCAAGGGCGCGACGAGTACCTGCAGACAGCCCGACACGCCGCCGGCATCCCGGTGTTGCGCAAGGACTTTACCGTCGATCCCTACCAGATCCACGAGGCCCGGCTCCTCGGCGCTGATGCGATCCTGCTCATCGTCGCGTTGATGGACGGGGGACAACTGGAGGACTTCCAGGGGTGCGGGCGCGATCTGGGTCTGTCCGTCCTCGTCGAAGCTCATACGCGGTCGGAGTTGGAGCGGGCACTCGCTGCCGGCGCCGACCTGGTAGGTATCAACAATCGTGATCTGCAGACATTCGAGACGACGCTGGACACGACCTTCGAACTGCGGCCCCATGTGCCGCCGGACACGACACTGGTGAGCGAGAGCGGCATCGACAACCATGACCATGTTCGGCAGCTGGCCGAGGCGGACGTCGACGCGATCCTCGTGGGTGAATCGCTGATGCGTCAGCCGGATGCAGGTGCCGCGGTACGCGTGCTTCTGCACGGGGAGGAGGCTCGATGAGCCAGGCCCAGCGCGTATTCTCCGGGATCAAGCCGTCGGGAGATCCCCACCTCGGCAACTACATCGGCGCCATTCGCAACTGGGTCGCCGACCAGGATCGCTACGACAACTTCTTCTGTGTCGTCGATCAGCATGCCATCACCGTGCCCTATGATCCGGCCCAGCTGAGGGTCAACCTGCGCCAGCTGGCCGCCCTGCTGGTGGCCTGCGGCATCGACCCTGAGCGGTCCTGTCTTTTCGTCCAGTCCCACGTACCCGAGCACACCGAACTGGCGTGGCTGCTCACCTGCACCACGCCGATGGGCTGGCTCGAGCGCATGACTCAGTTCAAGGACAAGTCTGACGGAAGTCAGCGTGAACGGGTGAGTGCCGGGCTGTTCACCTACCCGGCGTTGATGGCGGCCGATATCCTGCTCTACGATACCGCCGTGGTACCGGTGGGTGACGATCAGAAGCAGCACGTCGAACTGGCACGTGACCTGGCAGGACGCTTCAACCATATGTACGGTGAGGTGTTCACCGTACCCGAGCCGGTGATCCGCGAAGTTGGCGCCCGGGTGATGGGTCTCGACGACCCGACGAAGAAGATGTCGAAGTCGGATGGCGCGGTGAACCGTACCGTTGACCTGCTCGACGAGCCGAAGAAGATCATGAAGAAGTTCGGCCGGGCCGTCACCGACTCGCAGACGGATATCGTCTTCGACGAGAACCGCCCCGGGGTGACGAATCTGCTGACGATTCATCAGGCTCTGTCAGGGCAGTCGCAGGTGGAACTCGAGACGCATTTTTCCGGTAAGGGGTATGGTGATCTCAAGAAGGAAGTGGCGGGGCTTGTGGCCGAGACCTTCGAGCCCATTCGGCAGCGCTACACCGAACTCACCGCCGATCCGCAGACCCTTGATCGAATTCTGGCAAATGGCGCTGAACGAGCGCAGACCGTAGCGGTGCAGACCATGTCGCGTGTGCGTGAGGCCATGGGTCTCAGGTAGGAATGGTGTAATGGCACAGGAATCGATGGACATCAGTGATTGGCGAGGCCGCATCGACGAGGTCGATCAGAAGCTGATCGAGCTCGTCAACCAGCGATTGGAGTTTGCCATCGAGATCGGCCGCATCAAGCGAGCCAGCGGTCAGCAGGTGCGCGATGCGGCCCGGGAGCGCGAGCTGATCGAGCGACTGCAGAGCTGCAACAACGGACCCATGAGCGACGAGGCCATCGCCGACCTGTTCACCCGGATCATGGCCGAGGCACGTATCCTGGAAGGCGAGACCACCTAGGGCAACCCCTGTGACCTTCGAGCGAATCAGCATCATCGGCGTTGGACTGATCGGCGGATCGCTGGGTCTGGCGTTGCGTCGCACCGGGTTCACCGGGGAGATCATCGGTGTCAGTCGCCCGCAGACGATCGAACAGGCCATCGCCATGGGGGTTGTAGATCGCGGCGTCGACTACGAGCACCTGGCTGATGGGGTGGGCTCGGCGGATCTGGTGGTCGTCTGTTCGCCGATTCAGCACATCATCGACATTCTGCCGCAAGTGATGGCAGCCGTGCCGGCGGGAGCCCTCGTCACCGATGCGGGCAGCACGAAACGGGCCATTGTCGAAGCCGCTCTCGGTGCCGGACGTACCGATGCCTTCTTCCTGGGCGGCCATCCCATGGCAGGTTCCGAGAAGTCAGGTGTGACGGCAGCGGATCCGTTCCTGTTCCAGAACGCGATCTACATTCTGGTGCCGGACGAGCGCGTGCCCGAGCCGTTGCATCACGGCCTGCGCGATCTGGTCCGTTCTATTGGAGCTCGAGTGCTGGAGTTGTCGGCCGACACGCATGACACGGTGGTCGCCGCCATCAGCCACCTGCCGCAGCTGCTTGCTACCAGCCTGGTGGAGATGGTGGGGCACCTTGACGAGGACAGTGACGAGGCGGCGTTTCTGGCGCTGGCGGCGGGAGGCTTTCGGGACATGACACGGATCGCCTCGAGTCCTTATGCCCCGGTGTGGCAGGATATCTGCGGCACGAATGCCGATCGCATCCGGGCCATGGTGCAACGGTACATCGAAGCCCTGGACCGCGTTGCCGGTCAGGTTGGTGAGGATTCACTGGCGACCAGTTTCGACTATGCAAACCGGGTGCGCGATGGGATCCCGCGCGACACGAAGGGCTTCATCCACCGGTTGTCCGAAGTACTCGTCGTCTGCGAGGACAGACCTGGCGTGATCGCACAGATTTCCACGGCCATGGCGGCCGAGAGTGTGAACATCAACGATATCGAGGTCGTGAAAGTGCGCGAGGGAATGGGGGGTACGCTACGTCTGGGGTTTGATTCCGATGGGGCCGCCAGTCAGGCTCTGGGTGTACTCGAGCGTCTGGGATACGAGGCGAGGCGTCCTTGAGCGACGTACGTACCTTCACCAAGACGACACGCCTGCAGGGCGAGGTGCGCGCCCCGGGCGAGCTGCGCGCCGCGGCGCAGGCCTTGTGGCTGGCGGCCATCGCCGATGGTGAGAGCCGGTTTGAGCATGTGCCACCGGAAGCGGCGGCGACGCTCGATATCCTCGAGGGCCTCGGCGTCAGCATCAAGCGCAATGGCGATGGCCATGGCATCGTCACGGTACAGGGCAACGGACTGGGTGGCCTGGAGCCGTCGTCGCAAACTATCGATCTGGACGTTCCACAAGAGGCGGCGTTGCCGGCGCTGGCAATCCTGTCACAGCAGGCTTTTGTTTCCCGTGTACGGATCGCACCGGAGTCACGGGAAGCGGCGATGCAGCTGCTGGCTCTGTTGGCCCGCACCGGGGCCGCCGGCGTCGAGGAGGCCGAGTTCCTGCTGCGTCTCGACGGTACGGAGAGCCCGGGTGGCGTCCGGCACGAGGAGAGCGACCTGCCGGGGGCGGTGAAACTGGGCCTGCTGACTGCGGGGCTCTTTGCCGAGGTGCCGACGGTGGTCCGGGAGTCGCCGTCATCGAAAGACCGGGTCGATGCTCTGCTGAAGATCCGTGGCGTCGCCGTGGAGGGCAGCCGGCAGGCGGATCCCACCGTGCGCACCATGACACTGACCCCCGGGGCGGCGCCTGAGGCCCTCGACATGGATATTCCCGGTGATGTCTCCCGGGCGATGCCCTTTGTCGTGGCAGGTCTTTCCGTGCCTCGTTCGGAGGTGACCGTACGTCGCGTCATGCTGCGCCCGGAGAACCGCGTATTCGTCGACATCGTACGGCAGATCGGCGCCGAGCTGGAGATTGCCGACAACGATGACGGCAGCGTCGACCTGGTGCTCAAGGCCTCGGGTCGGATGAAGGCTACGCGGGTTGCAGGCAAGAGGGCGCAGAGCCTGCTCGACCATGTCGCCTTGCTGGCGGTCCTGGCGACACAGACGGAGGGCGAATTCATCATCCGTGACGTCGAGTCACTGCGCCAGGGGGAGTTTGATTTCATCGAACATCTGGCCGACCTGCTGCGCGCCATCGAGGCCAAGGTCGGTGAGTACTCGTATGGTCTGGTGATCGACGGGGGACGGCCCCTGAAGGGAGCCCGCATCAAGACACGTCGGCACCCGGGCCTGACCCAGGCGTTTTCCGTGGCCGGGTTGCTGGCTACCGGTGACATGGACATCGAGGATACCGCGTGCGTCGATCCGGTCTTCCCCGGATTTTTCGACCAGCTCGACGCGTTGCGGTCACCCAGGAAGAAGGAGAAAACCACATGAGAGCTCTGCTGCGGCTCTTCGTACTCGGCACTGTCATTTTTGGTGGTGGCGTCATATTGATCAAGGTGTTCTACGGTGTCAGCTGGGGTGAAGCGGTAGAGATCGCCGACCAGTTCGTCGAAGACGCACTGGGTTGATCAACGGCCGGACCGGCATCCTCGGTGTCATCGGTCATCCGGTGGCACACTCGGCATCGCCGGCAATGCACAATGCCGCTCTGCGGGCGACGGGACTGGACTTCGTCTACGTAGCCTTTGCCGTTCCCCCGGAGGGCGCGGCAGGGGTGGGGGACGCCATGCGGGCGTTGAACATCCGTGGCCTGAACGTGACGGTTCCGCACAAGCAGGCTGTCAGCGACTGCCTCGACGAGGTGTCTGCCGAGGCACGGGCCATCGGTGCGGTGAACACGATCGATCACCGGGACGGCCGGCTGTACGGCCACAACACGGATTCGTATGGGCTGCTGGCCAGTCTGCGCCAGGATGGCGGACTTGAGAGATTGCCGGCCAAGGTGGTGCTTCTCGGTGCCGGGGGGGCTGCCAGGGCGATTCTCTACGCCCTGCTCGCGGCCGAGGAGGTGGAGCACGTGTCCCTGCTGAATCGGACCACGACACGGGCCGAAGCTCTGGCCGACGACATGGGGGGCGGTTCGCGAGTGACCGTGGGACGCCTCGGCGACGTGGAACCGCTGACCGACGCCGGGCTTCTGATCAACTCGACGGCTATGGGTCTGGAACCCGAGACCAACGCCTCTCCCGTAGGGGACGGCGCCGGGTTGCACGACGGCATGGTCGTCGTCGACATCGTCTACAAGCCGCTGGAGACGCGGCTTCTGCAGCAGGCCCGGGCCGCCGGTGCCCGCGCCGTGGACGGCCTGGGTATGCTCGTGCACCAGGGCGCCCGAGCTTTTGAGATCTGGACCGGGGTGGCGCCGCCGGTGGCGGCGATGCGCCGTGCCATCACATAGAACTGAGCTGGAGTAGATGAATCCCTTCGTTGACGAGATTGTCGAGGCGATGGTGCAGGCCGCCAGTCTCGAGCAAGACATCGTGCGAGAGCTGCTCGCCGTTCCCCCCGATGACAAACTGGGCGACTACGCCCTGCCCTGTTTCACGCTGGCCAAGCAGTACCGCAAGAGTCCGGCACAAATCGCCGGCGAGATCGTCGCCGACCTCACTCCCCTGCTGGCCGACAGCGAACGGATCGAATCGGTGAGTGCTGCCGGTCCCTATGTGAACTTTGTTCTGTGCCGGGCGGCGTTCATCGGCCACACGCTCGACGACATCGCCACCGCCGGCGCCACCTTCGGGTCCGCCGGCCAGGGTCAGGGGAAGACGGTGACCATCGACTTCTCCTCGCCGAATTCGGCCAAACCCTTCTCCATCGCCCACCTGCGCTCCACCGCCATCGGTCATGCCATCTACCGGATCCATCGCTTTCTGGGTTGGAACTGCGTCGGCATCAACCACCTCGGTGATTACGGGGCCAATTTCGGTCAGCTGCTGGCGGCGTATTCGAAGTGGGGGGACGAGGCGCAGGTGAAGGCCAACCCCGTGCCTGAACTGCAGGCACTCTACGTGCGCTTCAATGCAGAGGCGGAAAAGGATCCAACCCTCCAGGACGAAGCGCGCGAGTGCGTCCGTCGACTGGCAGCTGGCGACCCGGAGATGCAACGCCTCTGGGTCTGGTTCACGGCGGAGAGCACGGGTGAGGCAGAACGCATCTACCGCATTCTCGGTGTGCATTTCGATGAGACGAAGGGCGAGAGTGCCTTCGTCGATCAGCTCGATAACGTGATCGAGCTGTTCTCCGGGAAGGGGCTGGCCGAGGAGAGTGAGGGAGCCCTGATCGTCCAGTTGGATGAGGATCGTGAGCGCGCGCCGTTGATGCTGCGTACCTCGCGGGGGACGAGTACCTACCACAGTCGCGACGTGGCGGCGCTGCTGTATCGTTGGGAGCGCTACGCTTTCGACAAGATGGTCTACGTCACCGACAGTCGGCAGAATCTGCATTTCCAGCAGTTGTTCCAGGCCCTCGAGCTGGCTGGCGTCGAGTTCGTGACGCGTTGTGTGCACGCTCCCTTCGGCCTCATGTCCTTCAAGGGGGAGCACTTCTCGTCGCGCAAGGGACTCTCGGTGATCCTGGAAGACGTCCTGGACGAGGCGATCGCTCTCACACGTGACATCATCGCCGAGAAGAATCCGGAGCTGTCCGGCGCTGAAGAGGTGGCCCGGCAGGTAGGCATCAGCGCCGTGGTGTTCGCCGACGTCAACAACCGGCGTACGCGCGACATCAGCTTCGCACTCGAGGACGTGCTCAATTTCGACGGCGAAACCGGCCCCTATGTGCAGTACACGCACGCCAGGTTCTGCAGTATTCTGCGCAAAGCTGGACAGCCGGTGGACCTGACGGCTGACGTCACCCGTCTCGGCGAGCCGTGCGAGATGCGGCTGGCCCGCAAACTGGCCGAATTCCCTCACGTGCTGGACACTGCCGCCCGCGATGATGAGCCCTCCTACCTGGCCAGCTATGCTCTCGACCTGGCCACCGCGAGCAACAAGTTCTACAACGAGGTCCACGTCCTGGCCGGCGAAGATGCCGGCCTCATCGCAGCTCGTATCCGTCTTGTCGATGCCGCAAAAACCGTACTGCGCGGCGCCATGGACCTGCTGGGTATGAGCACTCCGGAAGAGATGTGACAGGAAGAGACTGAACCGATGACGCAGCCCCAGAAGAAACCGCTCGTCTGCGACACATGTGGTCGACAGTCCGAACACCTGCGTCGCGATGTCGTCGATGATGGCTACAATGCTCTGTCCAAGCCGGCCATGTGGAACTGTGACGAGTGTTATGACGAGAAACGCCGCCGCCGGCAGGGGCTGAGCACCGGCCAGTGACGCTGCCCCGTCCGCTGTTCCTCACCGGCTTCATGGCCACGGGCAAGAGTCGCATCGGTCGCGTTCTGGCGCTGCGCCTGGATCGACCTTTCTACGACACCGACGAGATGGTCGAGACCCGGGCCGCGAAGCCGATTCCACGGATCTTCTCGGAAGATGGTGAGCAAGTCTTCCGGCAACTGGAAGCTGAGTGTGTCGTCGATGCGGCGTCCCGACCGGAGGCGGTGGTGGCCCTCGGTGGGGGCGCCATCACGCACGGCGAGAACCGGGACTCCATCCGTGCTGCCAGGGGGATCCTCATCTGCATCCAGGCCGACACCGAGACGATTCTCGAGCGCGTCTCCCGCCGGGACGATCGACCCCTGCTGGCGGGTCTGACGAGGGCGGAAAAGAGGGAGAAGATCGAGTCCATGTTGCAGGAACGAGCACCCCATTATTCCACCGCGGATATCACGGTGAGGTCCACCGAGACGAGTATCGCCGACGAGTTGGCGCGCGACCTGGAGCAGGAAATCGCCTCGCTGCTGGAACCGCGACCATGACGGCCATCGGTATTGGCCTGCCCGACGGACGGCGATACGACGTCGTCGTCGGCCACGACATCCTCTCCTCCCTTGGCGAAAGGTGCCAGGGCCTCGGTCTGGGTGCCCGTTGCGCCCTGATCGTCGACGCAGCGCTGACCGAGACGTTCGGCAGGTTGGCTGCCGACAGTCTGAGACAAGCCGGTTTCGAGGTGCTCACCGTCCCCTATGCCGACGGTGAGAGGGGCAAGGACCTCGCCTCCGTAGAAGCCCTGGTAGGCCACATGCTGGACGCCGGTTATGACCGTGGGGCCTGGGTCACAGCGCTGGGCGGCGGCGTCGTCGGCGATCTCGGTGGATTTGTTGCCGCAAGTTTCCTGCGTGGCGTCGACGTGGTGCAGGTGCCGACGACGATCGTCGCGCAGGTGGATGCCAGCCTCGGCGGCAAGACGGCCGTCAATCATCCCCACGGCAAGAACCTGATCGGCGCTTTCCACCAGCCGCGCCTCGTGCTGACCGATACCTCAGCGCTGCGCTCGCTGCCGCGGGCGGAGATCGTGGCCGGTCTGGCTGAAGTCGTCAAGCACGGTGTCATCCGCGACGAGGAGCTGTTCGCTTTTCTCGAGGAGCGGATCGAGGACGTGGTCGATATGAAGATCACGGCTCAGGAGTTGGACTGGCTCATCGCCCGCAACGGACAGATCAAGGCAGATGTGGTCAGCGCCGACGAACGGGAAGGCGGCCTGCGGGCGATCCTCAACTACGGACATACAATCGGTCACGCCATCGAGGCGGCCACGGCCTTCAAGCGCTACCGCCACGGCGAAGCAGTACTGCTCGGCATGCTGGCCGCCGGAGAGCTGGCAGCCCGGCGGGGCCTGTGGGAGAGCCTTGAAGAGTACCGGCGCCACGATGCCCTCATCGAGCGTCTCGGCGTACCGGACGGGGTCGGTGAGATCGAGGCCGCCACGATCGTGGAGCGGACGAAAGCGGACAAGAAGCGTGTGGACGGTCGACATCGGTTCATTCTGGCCCGTCGTATCGGTGCGGTGGACATCGTCGATGGCGTTGAGGATGACCAGGTGCGCGCCACCGTCGAGGCGCTGCAGGCGCGGTGAGTGAGCGCTGATGGCCGACGCCGCCAGGGTTCACGTGATCAGTCTGGGATGTCCGAAGAACACGGTGGACTCCGAGCGCATGCTCGGACTGCTCGGTGGCAACGCTTATGCCATCACGACCGATCCCGAAGACGCCGACGTCGTCATCGTCAACACCTGCGGCTTCATCGAGCCGGCCAAGGAGGAGTCGATCGATACGATCCTGGAGGCCGGCAAGCTCAAGGCGACGGGCCGCTGCAAGGGGGTTGTCGTCACCGGTTGCCTGTCGACGCGTTATGAGGAGGAACTGAAGCAGGAGCTGAAGGGCGAGGCCGATCTCATTCTCACCCTCCCGGAAGAGCGTGACATCGTACGGCACGTGGATCGGCTGCTGGGTCGGGACCGTAGCCACACCGTCGATGTGGCGCCACGGGCGAGCCTGACGCCGACCCATTGGGCCTACCTGCGCATCTCGGACGGTTGCGATCACAAGTGCGCCTTCTGTGCCATTCCCGCGATTCGCGGGCGCCACGTGAGCGAACCCCTGGAGGAGCTCGTCTCCGAAGCCGGACGTCTCGCCGCCGGCGGAGTGCGCGAACTGGTGCTGGTGGCCCAGGATTCAGTGCGCTATGGGGTGGACCTCGATGGCAGGGCACAGCTGGTGCCCCTGCTGGCGCGGCTGGCGGCGGTGGATGGCATCGAATGGTTGCGCCTGATGTACACCTACCCGGCCTTCTGGACCGAACCCATGCTGGCATTCTATGCCGGCAATCCGCAGATGTGCCGGTATGTCGACATGCCGCTGCAGCACATCGCCGACTCGGTGCTGGCCCGCATGAAGCGCGCCACGACCGGCGAACAGACACAAGGATTGCTCGACAGGCTACGGCAGCGCCTTCCCGGCGTCGGTCTCAGATCTTCCTTCATCGTCGGTTTTCCCGGCGAGTCCGACGACGACTTTGAACAGTTGCTGCGCTTCGTCGAAGAAACCCGCTTCGACAACGCTACCTGCTTCCTCTACTCCGATGAAGAGGGCACGCCGGCTTTCGCCCTGGACGGCAAGGTTCCCGACGACGTCGCGCGCGAGCGCTATCGGCGGCTGACGGAGCTGCAGGAGCGGATTTCAGGCGAGATCAATCACGCCATGGTGGGCACACGGCAGACGGTGTTGATCGACGCTGCCGACGAAACCAGTGACGCTCTGACGGCGCGCCTGGAGCGGGATGCCCCCGAGATCGACGGTCATGTGCTGATCGCCACTGAACCCGAGCAAGGCCTGCTGCAGATCGATGGCGCCGCTCTGGCTCAACCCGCGGGGCTGGTGGGCAGATTCGCCCATGTGGATATCACCGGCGCCTACCCCTATGAACTGACAGCCCGCCTGGCAGGAGAGGTCTGGTAGCGGCCATGATCAGCAGTCGCGAGGAGAAGAAACGCCGCCGGCCTGCCAGCATTGAGTTGGGTGATCAGGAGTTGCTCATCAGCTGGCAGGATGGCCATCGCAGCACCTTTGCACTGCAGGATCTGCGTCTGCAGTGTCCATGCGCCAACTGCCGGGAGGCGCGGGGCCAGCCACATGGTCCGCAGCTGGTGGGCAATGAACTGCCCATGGTCACCTCGGCCAGCGTCAATCCTACGTCAGCGGCAAAGGGCTTCGATCCGGTCGGCCGGTACGGCATCAAGATCCGCTGGGCAGATGGCCACGACGCCGGCATCTACACCTTCGAAATGCTGCGGGACTTCAGTCCGGAGTAGGAGACTTCAGTCCTGAGTAGGACTGGCTAGGCCTCCGCCGCCGAGGCGGGCGCGCGTGCGACCCACAGCTCGAGCATCAGCAGCAGACCGGCCAGAACGAGGAGCTCGCGCCACAGTTCACGACCGAAACGGACGGCGGCAACCGCGTCCTGCATGGACTCCTCTTCTTCGAGGATCTGCACCTGGTCGCCCAGACGCTGACGGATCTCTGTGGGCGAAATCCGTGTCAGGTCTGCCTCCGCGAGATCGACATTCACGGCGAAGGCATCGACCACATCCTCTCCTTGCCGCAGCTGCCAGATTCCGGCCTCGTCCAGCTCGGGCACCCGCCACAACCGTTCATCGCCCAGTTCCTCCGCCTGTACCACGAGACGCCGTCCCGAAGGTGATTCAGCTCCGATGCTGGCTTCGATGCCGGCGCCGTGCACCCGGCGCCAGGCGCGGTCACCGACGATGTAGGCGGTGCGCTGTACCGTCGGTTGGGCCAGGTAACGGGCCAGTCGCTGCATCATCGGCACGAACAAGCCGCGCAGAGGCAGATCGCTCCAGGCCAGGTCGAAGGGTGTCGACCACAGCAGGACGTGTCCGGACCGGCTCCGTCCTTCCACCAGAGCGGGCTGGCCATCGCCGAAGCGGGCCAGCACCGACAGCCGGTTCTGCGTTGTCACGGAGAAGGTCGCGTGGAAGGTGGGCCAGTCGTGGGTGCCCCTCAGCAGGCCATCGAAGACCGGTGGCACACGGGCCGTGTCCAGCTGGACGAAGGCACTGCCGCCCGGTTGGCCGGAGATCGAAGCCAGCGAGGCGGGTACGATGCCGGCGAGCAGTTCACGATTGATACGGGAGGCGTCGGCGCCGGCACCAGGTACGATCAGTACGCCGCCGCCACGGCTGGCGAAGCTGCGGGTCACACGAGTCTGTTGCGGCGTCGGTGCTTCAATGTGGGTCAGGATCAGCACGTCAGCGTCAGCCACGGTCTCGGCAGAGAGTTCGTCCAGGCGGACGGAGGTCACCGACAGAGCGGGGTCTCCGGCGGCCGCGGCGTGCAGGGCCCGGCGTGGATAGTAGGCGTCGCGTTCGTCGTTACCAGCGATGACGATGGCGATCTCTTCAGGGACGTCAAAGCTGAAATAGCGTCGGTTGTCGAGACCCAGAGCATCGTCCTCGATCTCGACAAACCCGGTAAGGCGGCCGCTGCGACGGGGCGCAAAGGCGAACTGCACGTCCACCGGAACCCCGGGCGACAGTGACACCCGACGCTGCTGCAGACGTTCGCCGTCGACGTAGAGATCGACCGTTGTCTCTTCAGCGTCAGCCGGTCCACCCCAACGCCCGACAACGGCGGTCAACGCCAGTCGCTGCCCGGGCGCGGCGAGCCAGTCGGAAAGGTGAACGTCCCCGGCGTATCGGTTGCCGCGGTCGCCGTCAGGTGGGCCGACGACGAAGACGGGCAGGTCAGGATCCTGATCCCAGTCTACGTCCTCCCACCCAGGTCGTGCCAGATCGGTGAAGAGGTAGAGTTCGCGATGTCGGGCGTCGTCGCCGAGAAGCAGGGATCGAGCCTGGCGCAGGGCCGGATGTATCGCCGTCGCCCCTTGGCCGGGTGCCCGATCGCCGAGCCATTGACGGGCCGCCTCGCCACTGGTGGGACCGTTGACCATGCCCGCCTGCAGGGGTACCGGCAGGACGTAGACCTCATCGCGACCACCGTCGAGCAGGGATAGGACTTCCTCTGCCCGCCGGTGAAGGCGGTCGAAGATGCGGCCCCCTGGCGGTGTGTAGCGGGTGCTGTAGGAATGATCAAGAAGCAGGACAGCCGTGGTCGGCCGGTCACCGCCGAGCAGGCCGCCTCCCTGCTGCAGGGCAGGGCGGGCGAAGGCCAGGGCCAGACAGGCGAGAGCAAGCATGCGCAGCAGCAGTACCAACCACTGCCGCAGGCGCAGGCTGCGCATACGACTCTGGTGCAGTTCCCGAAGGAAGGCCAGGTTGCTGAAAGGGACTTCGCGGGGTTTGCAGCGGTGCAGCAGATGGACGGCCAGCGGTATGAGGGCCGCCGCCAGACCTGCCAGCGCCAGGGGATTGAGAAACTGCAATCCGCCGGTTACTCGTCAGCCGGTGGCCGGGTGACTCTGCTCTTCTTCGGCGATGATCCCGAGGATTTCGTCGGCCGACTCGGCTTCGATCAGTCTCTTCTTGAACGTGTCGTTCTTCAACATCCTGGAGATGCGGGCCAGCGCCTTGATGTGTGGCCCCGAGACGTTTGCGGGAGACACGAGGAGGAAGAAGACGAAGGCGGGTTCGCCGTCGAGAGCTTCGAAATCAACGCCGCGCTTGTGAATGCCGAGAGCCGCCGAGAGCTGCGACACTGCGTCGGTTTTTCCATGGGGGATGGCGATGCCATCGCCAATACCCGTGCTCATGATCTTCTCGCGCTCGAGCACGGCCTGCAGCACCTTGTCACGGTCGGCGATGGCCGCTCCGACCTCGAGAGAACCGACGAGTTCCTCGATGATCTCGTCCTTGGAATGTCCCTTGAGGCCGACGAGGGTCGATTGGGCGGAGAGTATGTCCAGCAGGCTCATGGCAGTCGGTAGAATTCGGTCTGTTCGGTTCGGTTCGGGCGGAGTCTCATGAATATAGGGCAAAGGACTAGTCGCGGCTACCCGGTTTCTGCCAGGGCTCGCATTGTTGAGGCTCGCCTCGTCCCACCGTAGTTTGAGAGATCTGCTATGACCCACCTGCCTGCCGCCGCCGAGCGTTCCGTGCTGTTCGTGGCCTACCACTTTCCACCGATGCGATCGGCAGGGGTGGAGCGCTCCGAGAAATTCGTCCGCTATCTGCCCGAGTTCGGCTATGCCCCGCGGGTCCTGAGCACGCGTGCTTTCGGGGGGGATGGGACTGAGGGTGTGGTTCGTGCCTGGGAGCCTGTGGGCCTCTATCGGCGACTGCTGAATCCGGCGGCACGGGCTCATCCGGCATCCGCCTCGCGCACGCGCACCACCGGATCTCAAGCCGGCTGGCTGCGAGCCCTGCGTCGGCTGCTCTTCGTACCGGACGGGCAGGTCACCTGGCTGCCAGGGGCGGCGTGGTCTGCCCTGAGGACGCTTCGCAGGCAGCCTGCGGATCTCATCTATACGACGTCGCCGCCGTCGTCCTCACATCTGCTGGGCCGGTTCCTCAAGGAGCAGACGGGATTGCCCTGGGTGGCGGACTTTCGTGACGCCTGGCTCTACGATCCCCTCGATCCCGCCCTGCTGACGATGCCCTACCGACGGGAGTTTGAGCGCCGGTTGGAGGCATCGGTACTCGCCGAGGCGGATGCGGTGATCACGGCGACAGGGGTCACCGCCGCCGACCTGCGCCAGCGATACCCGCAACAGGGGCACAAGGTCCGTGTCGTGACCAACTGTTTCGATCCCGCCGATGGCACGCCCTTGCCCGAGGGGCTCGTCATCGACGAAGGCACGCGCATCGGGCCTCGTGACGTCGAGCAAGACCCACCGGCAGAGCTCGAAGAGACAGAGCTGGTCACGAGCGGCCCTCTGCGGCTCGTGCACACGGGCAGCTTCTCCTACAGTCACCCGCAACGGTCGCCGTTGCCGCTGCTGTCGGCGCTGCGTCGGCTGATCGAGCTGGAGCCGGTATGGGGGGAGCGACTGGAGCTGACTCTGGTAGGCGAACTGTCTCCCGAGGAGCAGAGCGCTGCCGAAGGAGTCGCCCGTGTCGTGGGTACCGTCGACCGGGCCACGGCTCTGGGTTATCAGCAGCGTGCCGATGTCCTGCTCGTCGTCGATCATCGCCGGCCCTGGCCCGCCTCCAACGTCCCGGGAAAACTGTACGAGTACCTGGCCACGGGAAAGCCACTGCTGGCCCTTTGTGGTCCAGGTGAGATCGAAGAGATGATGAACGCTCTGCACGCCGGTCTCTGCGTTGCTCCCGACGACATCGACGCCATCGACGACGCCCTGAGGGATCTGTGGACTGGACACAGGGAGGGCACGCTGCCGCGAGTGACGGCTTCTCTGCAGTCCTACCACCGCCGGGAGCTCACCCGACAACTGGCCGCCTGCTTCGACGACGTTACGTCCCAGTGACGCTTACTCCCAGACGTCGTCAGATGCTGTGGCTGTTCGGTGCGGCGCTCATGGTGCGCCTGCTCTACGTCGCAGCCGGGATCGACGTCGCGCCGCAGGATACGCCCGACTATGACGAGATCGCCCACAACGTGCTCGCCGGCGAAGGGTTCGTCGCGGGCAATAACTGGTACGGCCACGAACTCCGTGCGTGGCGAGCCCCGCTCTATCCGCTGTTCCTTGCCGCCATCTACGCCACCATAGGGGACAGTCATACCGTCGTGAGGTCCCTGCAGTCGTTACTCGGCGCCATGACGGTGGTTTTTGTCTATCTGATGCTGCAACGCCTGCAACCCAAAGCGGCACTGCCTGCCGGCTGGTTCATCGCTCTCTATGAACCACTCGTGATCAGCGTCAACGAAGTGATGTCAGAAGTGCTGTTCACGACGCTGCTGGTGGCCGGTGTGGCAGCCGCCATCGAGGCCAGACATCGGCCGGGGTGGTGCTGGCCGGCACTGGCCGGGGGGCTCATCGGCCTGGCGGCGCTGACGCGGCCCGTGGGTCTGCTGGTGGTCCCGGCGATTCTCGCTGTCGCCGCCTGGGAGGACCTGCGTGGCCCGGGGCAATGGCGCCGGTGGTCGCTTTTCGCCGGATGGGTGAGTGTCGGCCTGGTGGCGGCGATGCTGCCCTGGACGGTCCGCAATGCCATGGTCTATGGCGCCTTTGTTCCGGTGTCGACGCACGGCGGCTTCATCGTGGCGCGCAGCAACGCTGACGATCCTGCCTGGCGCCAGACCCACGGGTGGGGCATCGAGCGGCAGACCTTCGACGAAATCCCTGATGAACTCGAACGAGACCGTCGGTGGATGGATCAGGGACTCGGCTGGATCGCCGACCATCCCGGGGCCTGGTTGCGCCTGGTGGGAGAGCGGTTTCTCCGTTTCTGGTATGTCTTTCGACCCGACTACAACGCCGCCTTCGTAGCCATGGTCCCGTTCCTGATGGCAGGACTCTGGTATCGTGGCAGGGAGCCGGACTTTCGCCATCTGAGCGCGGTGATCATCCTCTCGATCACGGTTTTTTCCACGATTCTGTACGGCTCGACACGGTTTCGTCTGCCCCTGGAGCCGTTCTTTCTCGTGTTCGCCGCTGTGGCCGCCGTCGAGGGCTGGCGCCGTTACGGTCAGCGCTTCGCCGTTGTGAGTGGCCTCTGGCTGGCAGGCAACGGCTTGCTGCGCCTCTTCGATGAGTCGGCCCGGGGGATCGTGGTCGGGCTGCTGCGGGCCGGAGGGCTGAAGTGACAGCACCACCGACAGAACTGTCGATCTGTATCATCAGCTGGAACACGAAGGCACTCACCCGCAACTGCCTGACCTCGCTGTTCGAGGACCCGCGGTCTGACGGCTGGCAAGTGATCGTGGTGGACAACGATTCGGCTGATGCCAGTGCCGACATGGTGGCGGCGGAATTCCCCGTCGTCGAACTGGTTCGCAGCGACAGGAATCTCGGGTTTGCCGGCGGCAACAATCTGGCCATGGCGCAGGCGCGTGGGAGCAACCTGCTACTGCTGAATTCTGACACACGGGTACCGGTGGGGGCTCTGGGCCATCTCATCGACCATCTGGCGCAGGCTGGGGACGTGGGCGCCGTGGGACCCAGGTTGGTCAACGGGGTCGGGCAACTGGAACTGTCCTGCGGGAGAGAACCTGGGCTCACCCCTGAGATCGTCCATAAGTTGTTATTGCACAGAGTGTTCCCTTTTTTTAGATTTGGCCGCTGGAACCATGGGGACACGCGTGACGTGGGCTGGGTGACAGGCGCCTGCCTGATGGTTCGACGCCAGGCACTGGAGACAGCTGGAGCCCTGGACGACGGGATCTTCATGTGTTTCGAAGATCTCGAGTGGTGCATGCGCCTGCGGGCTGCCGGCTGGAGGATCGAGTACGTCCCCGGTTGCCAGGTTGTGCATCTCGAAGGACAGAGCATTCGCCAACGCATGGGGGACATGCTGGTCGTCAGTCAGCAGAGCCTCTACTACCTGTTCCAGAAGCACTTCAGCCGCGGCCACCTGCACGCCTTGCGGCTGTTGACAGCGGTGGAGATGATCCTGCGAACGGTGTTGTGGTCGGCCTTGTGGACGATCCGACCCGGCGGCCGCGAGGAGGCGGGCCATCGGTTGGCCGCTTACCGGGCCATCTTCCGCCGTACGTTCGCCGATCGCAGTTACTGGGCGCCCCGAGACGGCGCCGCTGCACCCTGACATGACAAGACGCCACCAACGCGACGAATAGGGGCAATCTGTGGAAGATCGTATCCGGCTGTTCCGACCCACATTCGGCGAAGCCGAGAAGCAGGCCCTGTGCGACACCATCGACAGTCGATGGGTCGGCCGGGGGCCGCGCACGATCGCCTTCGAGGAGCGCTTCGCCGAGTACATCGGGACGAGTCATGCTGTCTCTCTCAACTCGGCCACGGCGGCTCTGCATCTGGGACTTCTGTGTGCGGAGGTCGAGGGCCAGGAGGTCCTGACAAGCACCATGACGTTCGTTTCCTCCACCGAGGCCATCCTGCTCGCCGGCGGTCGACCTGTATTCTGTGATGTTGAGCCGGACACGCTCAACATCAGCGTCGAGGACATGGCCCGGAAGATCACGCCGACAACACGCGCCGTTGTGATCACCCACTACGGCGGGCAGGCGTGCGACATGGCCCCCATCCTCGCACTGGCAGCCGAGCACGGGTTGTCCGTCATCGAGGACGCGGCTCACGGCTGTGGCGGCAGCTACCGGGGCCACATGCTCGGGTCCATGGGCACCATCGGCTGCTTCAGCTTTCAGGCGACGAAGAACATGACCACCGGTGATGGCGGCATGCTGGTCACCGATGACGAGAGCATCGCCCAGCGTGTGCGCAAGCTGCGCTGGTGCGGCATCACCTCGCCCACATGGGAGCGCTTCAAGGTCGACCACGTGCAGCGCGGCTGGATGTACGACGTGGAGGAGGTCGGCTGGAAGTACGAGATGAACGACCTGTCGGCGGCGTTGGGCCTGGCGCAGATGGACCGCCTGGAGGAAGGCAACGAGCGTCGCAGGCAGTTGATGTCCCGCTACCGCTCGGCTTTCGCTGAGGTCGCCGATATCGGCATGCTGTCAGCCCGCCAGGACACGGTCAGCTCCTGCTACAATGCCGTCGTCAGCCTGGACGATCGAGAGGGGCTCTACGCTCATCTCGATGCCAGCGGCATCGACTCCAACGTGCATTTCTATCCCAACCACCTGTTCCGGGTCTTCCGACCGTACACCACACATCTGCCCGTCGCCGAACGGGAGTGGCAGCGTATCCTGTCGATCCCCCTGCATCCCGAGCTGACCGACGGTGAACAGGACCGGGTCATCGACGCGGTGCGCGCCTTCGCCGCAGGCGAAAGTCGGCAATCGGTCGTTGCGGGGTAGCGACCTGCTCCCGGCGCTCTTCCGGTTCGTTGCTTGCACGTTCTTTTTGTCACCCAGTACGGCCCACGTGCGGCCAGCAGCCGCACACGCGTTTTCAACTACCTGCCCTTCCTGCGCTCCCACGGCGTCGAGTGTGATGTCCTCACGATCCTGACGGACGATCTGCTGGCCGGGTCGCAGGTGATCGCCTCGAATCGTCCATTCCGCAAGATGCTGTACTATCTGCGGGCGGCGTGGCGTACCCTTTTCTGCGGGGCGCGCATGCTTCGCAGAGCAGGTCAGGCGGATGTGCTCTTCATCCAGAAGGTCATCTTCCCGGCGCCGCTGCGCTGGTGCCTGCGGCGACTGTCAACTCCGGTGGTCTACGATTTCGACGACGCCATTTTCACCACCGAGATCCGCTCCGGCCACTGGCTGGCCCGCTGGAAGGAGGCCCGTAACACCAGGGGCCTGCCGGCGATGCTGGCGCTGTCCCAACATGCCGTGGTGGAGAATGACTACACGGGAGAGATGGCCCAGCGCTTCTGCCCCGTCCTGACGATCACCGGACCCATCGACACGGAGCGATACCGATCGGATCAGCTGCGGGAAGGTCCAGGCGCTGACGGAGAAGGTGTCCTTCTCGGTTGGATCGGCAGTGGTTCGACGGTGGCCTACCTCGATCGCATTCGCGTGCCCCTGCAGAGACTCACCGTTCGTTTCGCCGGTCTGCGGCTCCTCGTCATCGGGGCTGAGTGGTCGGCGCCGGGTGTGAATGTGGAGTGCCGGGATTGGGACCTCGAACGAGAAGCTGCCGATCTGGTGGCCTGTGACATCGGCATCATGCCCGTGCCGGACGATCCCTGGACCCGAGGCAAGGGCGGATACAAGCTGCTGCAGTACATGGCGGCATCGCTGCCGGTGGTCACCGATCCGGTGGGCATCAACGTCGAGATTGTCGCCTCAGGGGAGAGTGGACTGCTCGTGGAGGGCGAGGACGGTTGGGAGGCGGGACTGGCGCGGCTCATCGAGGATGGCGATCTGCGTCAGCGACTCGGAGCGGCGGGTCGCGATCGTGTCGAGGCGATGTACTCGCAAGGTGTGCAGCAGGATCAACTGCTGACCATGCTCAGGCAGGTTGCCGGTGTGCCCGCATGACCACAGCTGAATCCGGGACAGATGCCTTCACCGTGGATTTCGAAGACTGGTATCACGGCATCGAAATCGACCGTGCTGACTGGAGTCGCTTCGAGTCGCGCATCGAGGTGGGAACGGGGCGGCTTCTCGACCTGCTGGATGAGGCAGCAACCAGAGCCACATTCTTCGTGCTGGGTGCCGCCGCCGAGGGCGCACCCGATCTCGTGCGCGAAATCGCGCATCGAGGCCACGAGATCGCGACCCATGGCTATGGACATGATTTCGTCTACGATCTGGGACAGGAGAACTTCCGCGCCGACCTGGAACGATCCCTCGAGGTGCTGGCCGGGCTCGTCACCAACACCGTGAGAGGGTACAGAGCCCCGTATTTCTCTATCACCCGCAGGACCCCCTGGGCTCACGAGGTGCTGCGCGACTGCGGCATCCAGTACGATTCCAGCGTCTTCCCGGTGCACAACTATCGCTACGGTATCCCCGACGCACCACGGTTTGCCCACGAGGTGATTCCCGGTCTGCTGGAGCTTCCGCCCTCCACCTGGAGAGTTGCGGGACGGAACGTGCCGGTGGCCGGGGGTGCCTATTTCCGCCTCTTTCCGTATACTCTTACCCGCTTTGGCCTGAGACGGGCACATGCCGTGGGGGAACCAGCCGTGTTCTATCTGCACCCCTGGGAGCTTGACCCCGAACACCCCCGTCTGCCGCTACCGCGCCGAGTCGCCCTGACGCACTATCACAACCTGGCGACAACGCAGGGCAGGTTGCGTAAATTGCTGGTAGAGTTCGACTTTGAGCCAGCAGGTGACGTGCTCGCCAGGCGCGTCACGTCCGGGAAGGTCGTCTGATTGTCAGCACCCGCCATCGCCGAGGCCGTCGGCCGACACTTCGACGGCGAAGCCGCCCGCTTCGATGCCATCTACCGCAGCGACAAGGTGGGGCTGCAACGCTGGGTGGATGCACTGTTCCGCGGTGTCATCCAGCAACGGTTCGCCCTCGCCCTCGACTGGTGTGGTGATGTAGCGGGCAAGCAGGTGCTGGACGCTGGCTGTGGCTCCGGCCGTTATTGCGTTGAATTGGCCCGCCGCAACGCGGACGTGGTGGGTATCGATCTGGCAGAGGCCATGGTCGAGATGTCGGGCCTGGCGGCAAAAGAGGCCGGCGTCGATGGGCACTGTCACTTCGAAGTAGCGGATGTCTTTGAATGGTGTGCGCCGCATCACTTCGATATCAGCCTGGGGATCGGTTTTTTTGACTATATCGTCGATCCGGGCACGGTGCTGACACGTATGCGCGAGGTGACACAAGGACTTGGCATCTTCAGCTTCCCCATCCGCTGGCGCCTGCGCACACCGACGCGCTGGCTACGGTTGCGGTTGCGGCGATGTCCCGTGTTTTTCTATGACCGTCGCCAGGTGGAAAGACTGCTGGAGGAGGCGGGATGGGAGGACGTGCAGATTACTCGGTTGAGCCGGGATTACCTGGTACGAGCCCGATCGGGCTCCACCACGACCGACAACGAGTTTTAGCATGCTGGGAAGAGAATGAAGGTCATGATTACCGGGGGAGCCGGGTTTATCGGCTCCCACCTGGCGACGCGCCATCTCGACATGGGTGACCAGGTGGCGATCATCGACAATCTGTCGACGAGCGTCATCGAAAACATCCAGCACCTGGCGGAGCATCCCAACTGCGTCTGCCGGGTCGACGACATTCTGAGCGCCGGGGTCATGCGCGAGATGATCGCCGACTGCGACCTGATCTACCATCTGGCCGCGGCTGTGGGCGTCGAGTACGTCCTCGAAAACCCGCTGCAGACACTGTCGACGAACATCCGCGGCACCGAGATCGTTCTCGAACTGGCGAACGAGTACAAGAAGCGTGTCGTCATGGCGTCGACATCGGAGATCTACGGCAAGAAGAACGGGCACGTACCCTTCCGCGAGGACAGCGACCGCATCCTCGGGCCGACGACGGTCGTGCGCTGGAGCTATGCCACGACGAAAGCCGTCGACGAGTTGCTGGCTCTGGCCTACTGGCGGGAGAAGCGCCTGCCCACCGTCATCGTACGCCCCTTCAATGTCATCGGCCCGCGACAGACGGGGCGGTACGGCATGGTCGTACCGCGGTTCATCAAGCAGGCCATGCTCGGCGATCCCATCACGGTGTACGACGATGGTGAGCAACGCCGTTGTTTCACCTACATCGACGACGCCATAGACGGCCTGGTGGCACTGGCCTCCAGTGACAAGGCCTTCGGCGAGGTTTTCAACCTCGGTTCGAATTTCGAGAGCAGCATCAAGGATCTGGCGCACAAGATCAAGAAGCTGACCAGTTCCGACTCGGAGATCGCCTTCATCCCCTTCAGCCAGACCCGCCTGCGCAACGGGCTGTACGAGGATCTCGTCTATCGTGCGCCCGATCTGCAGAAGATCCGCGAGATGGTGGGGTACGATCCCAAGGTCGACCTCGACGATGCCCTCGGTCGGATCATCGAAGACTTCAAGAAGTAGCCAGACCCCTCTTCAGCAGCTTCGGCGTGATCAGCCATCGAAGCGCAGCCCGTCGACGACCCGCGTCGGCCCAACCGTCCGCCTCACAGTCGAGGCAGGCGACGGCCCCCGGGGGCATGTGGATGGACGCTCCACTCAACTCCGAGGACCACTGCTCCACGCCCGGGTTGTGGGCGATGACGACGACGGTGCCGGCGTCCCCGGCGCTGGCGGCCAACACGGTGGCGAGCGTGTCCGGCGTGGACAGGTACAGGCGGCCGTCCAGAACGAGTTCCGCAGAGCCGTCGAGAGCTTCCAGCAGGAGGGTCCCGGTTTCCTGGGCGCGGCGGGCGGCGGAGGCCAGAATCAGATCGGGTGGTGCCAACCCGGCGAGGAACTGTCCGAGGATCGGGACGTCTGTCTGACCGCGGCAGTTCAGTGGCCGGTCGAAATCCTCAGTGGCCGGATCGGCCCAATCCGACTTGGCGTGCCGCATGATCAGCAGACGTTTCACGCAGGTTTTCCTTACTCTATAGTCTAGCGGTTCGTTTGCGCCCTCTTCAGGGGCAGGGCTATACTTACCACAGCTTTCGAGTACAGTGCAACCCTTTCTCCAATCCGTCCCAGGGCATTCCCACCGTCTATGGCTGACCCTCTCGAGGTCAATCTCGATATCGTTCCCACGTCGCGATTCCAGATCATCGACGTGGCGCCGCGTGTCCGGGATCAGGTGGGCGACGCTCTGTCCGACTTCCGACGGGCCCTCTACTGTTCGCATCATACGACGGCGGGATACCTCGAGCAGGGCATGTGTGCGCGGTTGGGCCACAGTCGCAAGCAGCTCGATCCGTTTTTTCGATTCTTCCAGCGTCTGTTTCCACAGGATGCAGGGTATCAACACGATCTGATGCACCTGCGCGACGAGCTGAACGAGCAGCAGAAAGAAGTGGAGCCGGTGAACGCCGACTCCCATCTGACCTTCATGGGGGCGGGGCTGAGGAACTGTGTCACCTATCGGAATCGCCCTGAGGAACCGGTCTACTTCATCGAACTCGACGGTGTGTTCAAGGACATTCACCGGCAACGGCGTACCACGGTTCTCGGATACCAGGCGGAACAGATCGTCCACCGTGAACGCCTGCGTGTGCCCGTGCCGTCAGAGCACACCATCGATTCGCATAATCTCAAGGATCCGCGCTATGGTCTGTTCGAGCGGTTCGAGGGTTGGCTCGACCGCTTCGGCATCGACAAGGGACGCATCGAGATGCGTCTGGCTCCCGAAGAGCAGGATGCCGGTCTGACGGTGAACGAGTACGAAACGCTGCTGATTCGCGACGACCTGCCCGAAGCCCTCCGCGACCCGCTCTCCTACATGGTACGCCGGGGACGGAACCTGGCACGTCATCCGGCGACCATCCCGGGCAAGACACGGGACTATGCTACGTACGACCTGATCCACCTCTACAACGAGTTTCTTGAGCACCTGCCCTTCGGGCGCTCCGTCGTCGACCGCATCATGTCGGTGCTGTCCACACCGGCGTATCGGATTCTGCGCCTCAAGCGTTCGGTGAGTCTGCTGGTATCTTCCAGTACCGAGACGGGCCCTCAGCGTATCGTCTCCGGCACGTACCAGACACCCATCCTGGTGCAGCACCACCTGCCGAAGGACGGTGTGCGCAGCATCGACGCGACCCTGCGCACCTTCCAGTAAGGACCATCGCAACAGCAACGGCCCGGCGCCCCCCATCTGCAGGTGGATGCAGGGCTGCGGGCGGTTTCCGTGAAAGCCAATCTTCGCATGCATGTAGACCCGACGATTTTCAAAGCCTACGACATCCGCGGCATCTACCCCGACCAGCTCGATGAGGACACGGGGCGCGCCGTGGGGCGGGCGTTTGCCAGTTTCCTGCAGCCTGAGCAGGTTGTGGTAGGGCGTGACATGCGCCTGTCGAGTCCGACGGTCTGCGCCGCCCTCATCGAGGGTTTGCGGCAGCAGCAGGCGGATGTCATCGAACTGGGTATGGTCAGCACGGACCAGTACTACTACGCCTGCGCCACCCTCGGACGTCCCGGCATCATGGTGACGGCATCGCACAATCCGGCCCAGTACTGTGGCTTCAAGATGGTGCGCCACATGCCCTACCTGTTATCCGGTGACGAAGGCATCCAGGATTTGCGCCGTCTGATCGAAACCGAAGAGTACCAGCCGGCACGTGGTACCGGAAAGATCGAGGCGCGGGATGTGAGCGACGGCTTTGTCGACAAGGTGCTCAGCTCGGTCGACACCAGCCACCTGCGTCCTCTCAAAGTGGTGGCCGACACGGGCAACGGCATGGTGGGCCCCATCCTGAAGCGGGTGTTCGACCGGCTGCCGGTTGATCTTGTGGGCATGTATCTCGACCCCGACGGCTCGCTACCCAATCATGGTCTCGATCCGATGAAGGAGGAGAACCGGGCCGAACTGCAACGACGAGTTGTCTCGGAAGGGGCGGACGTGGGCTTCGCCTTCGACGGTGACGGTGATCGCTTTTTCGCCATCGATGATCGGGGCCGCTTTGTTCCCGGTGATTTTCTCACCGCGTTGATGGCCCGGTATCTCATCGATGGCGAACCCGGGGCAACGATCGTCCACGATGTGCGTTGTTCGTGGGCCGTGCGGGATCTCGTCGCGGCGGCGGGAGGACGGGCGCTGCAGGAACGAGTGGGTCACTCCTTTTTGAAGCCGCGGTTGTTCACCGAAAAGGGGATATTCGCCGGCGAGTTGTCCGGCCACTACTACTTCCGCGACTTCTTCGGTGCCGATTCCGGACTGGTGCCGTCGCTGATCCTGATGCAGATGATGTCGGACCGCAGGCAGACCATGTCCGAGCTGCTGTCACCGCTGGAGTCCCGCTACTTTCTGTCGGGGGAGATCAACTCCCGTGTCGACGATCCGGCGGCCAAGATCGAAGAGATCGCCGGGCGCTACGGCGACGGACGGATCGAGCGCATCGATGGCATTTCGGTGAGTTTTGCCGAGTGGCACTTCAATGTGCGGGCTTCGAATACCGAACCACTGCTGCGGCTCAACCTGGAAGCCATGTCGCAGCAGCGCATGGAGCAGCAGCGGGACGAGGTTCTGGCCGTGATCCTGTCCTGAGTACCGGGTGAGCTTCCTGCGCGGTCTTTCGGTCAACGCAGTCGCCGTGGGCCTGGCGTTCGCGTTGGCCTTTGCCAACAGCACGTGGGTTGCACGCATCCTGGGCAAAGAGGGGCTCGGGCATCTGGCGGTCGCGGTCACGACGGTGACCGTTGCCGGGATGGTCTTTGGTGAGTGGCTGACGCGCGGCAACAGCTACCACAGCGGTCGGGATGATCGCCACGCCGGATCGGTGTGGCGCAATACCACTGTCTACACGTTGTCCCTGTTGCCGGTTCTGGCTGTGTTGGCATGGGTGGCCTCCGTGTTCTATCCGGAGTACGTGCCACGCCGGCAGGCGCTGTTGATGGCGCCCATGACGGCGGGCGTGGTGGCTCAGAAGGGATTCTCCGGAATCCTGCAGGGCCGAGATCGGCTGACGGCATTCGCTCTGGTCCCGCTGTTCTTCGTCAGCACCTATTTTCTGCTGAACCTGGTCGGGCTCGGCTGGTTGGAGCTGGGACTGAACGGGGCGCTTGCTGCCTGGCTGTGCGGCGTGATTCTGTCGGCATCTCTGGCGGCCGTGTTCAGCCGCGGCGCCGGCGGCGTGGATGGTGGTCTGCTGCGCTCGACGATGGCCGTTGGTGGCCGCGGTGCCATGTCCGCGACGCTGATCTATCTGTTGTTTCGCAGTGACATCTACCTGGTCGAGCATTACCTGGGAACGGAGACACTGGGTGTCTACTACATCGCCGTCTTCATAGCTGAGATGATACAAAGAGGACCGAACATCGCCGGCGCCGTCCTGCTTCCCAAGGTGCTGCGCGGCACCGACGACGACCATACGATGAGCCTCGCCGTCAGCCGTGCCGCCTTCCTTTTCAGCCTGGCCGCCGCCGCCGGTGTGATAGCCGGCGGCAGGCAGGCCATCGGCTGGGTGTACGGCATGACCTACGCCGGCGCGCACACGCCGCTGGTGTGGATGCTTCCCGGCCTCATCGCCTGTGGCTTTGCCTCGGTCCTCAACACAAAACTCGCCGGTCAGGGATATCCCCCCGTGACGATGTGGGCGCCGGGCGCCGCGCTGGCGATGAACGTCGGTCTCAATCTTATACTGATCCCGCGGTTTGGCCTCGTCGGTGCGGCACTGTCCACGTCGATCGCCTATGTCCTGTGGGCCGCCATCGTCACCGTCGCCTACCAGCGCCTCACGGGGTTGGCATGGGGCCGGTTTGTGCGAGTGTCGGCATGACGGACCTCGCCTCCCGGTATCCGCGTCTCATGCCCCCGCCTCTGGACCGACGACTGTTCGTCCTGTTCATAACACTGCAGATCATCGTCGCCATCGCTGCATTCTACCTGCCGTCGAAGCTGTTCGCCATCGCCGCCCTCGGTATCGGGGCGGGTCTCTACCTGGTGGGCGTGCTGATGTGGCCCTGGATCATCGTGCCCGCCGTCGTCGTCACTACCGCTCTCGACATTACCGGGCAGCTGATCAAGGAGACCGGAATCGGAATTCCCGTAACCGGTTTCCACCTGTCGCTGATGCTGATGACGATCGGCATCTTTACCAATACCTGCCTGCGGCGACGCTTCACGTTCCCCACGTTCGAGCTGAAGGCCCCCCTGTTCCTGCTCTGGGGGACGATGGCCTTCTCTCTGACGTACACACCGGCCCTGGCTGAGGGCACGGTTGGTGTCATGCGCACCCTCGCCCTGATGGCCTTCCTCTACGGCACGCAAGTGATGATCGACACCCGTCGGGCCGTCAACCTCGTCGTCATCTCCATGGCCGCGGCAATGATCGGAGGCGCCATTCTGGCCGTGGCCCAGATCATGTCCGAGAAGTTCTATCTGCCGGCCAGCTTCGTCATCGCCGTAGGGGCCAATGCACCGCGGGCCACCGGTACGTTCCACAACCCCAACACCTTCGGCACCTTCCTGATGTGTGGTGTCGTCTTCCTCTTCGCCCTGCTCGTCAACCATCGCTTCCGGAAGTGGCAGGCCGTCTACCTGCTGGCGTCGCTTGCCGCCGCCGGCGCCGGCCTGATCACAACTTTCAGTCGGTCCAACTGGGTGGCCGCCGCCATCGGTATCGTGGCGGCCATGATCTATGCGCGCAAGTTTCGCTACCTGCTGTGGGTCGGGCTGGGCGGGTTCGCCGCAATCTTTGCGGTGAAGGAGTTCGTTCCCTTCGCCGACCACATCTTTCAACGGTTCGTTTCGATCTTCACGCTGCTCACCGATTTCGGCGACGCCGGCCGGGAGTCGGGATCCGCCCGGCTGTACTTCATCATCGCCGGCCTGGAAATGTGGCTCGACCACCCGATCCTGGGGGCCGGCTGGCGAGCGTTTCCATTGCTGTTCGATGCGTACAAGCCCGTGGATTTCCCCATGTGGGTGCCGACGAAGGAGTCGCACACGCTGGCGGCCAACATGCTCGCGGAACTGGGCTTGGTGGGCATCACGGCCTCGGTGTGGATCGTCTGGCGCGTGCTGCGACGCGGCATCGAGACGGTGGGGCAGACCGCCGATCCGTACCTGCGTGCCGTGCTCATCGCCCTGTTGTGCGTATTCCTCTCCTTCCAGGTGAGTCTGTCGGCCACGGCGGATTTCAGCAACAACTTCCTCTGGTTCTTCACGGGGATGATTTTTGCCGTCATCCACCTCAGTGAGCGTGAGACGGCAGCCGCCTCCGGCTGAGCGAGAGCAGGTTCGATGGACGTCCTCGTTGCCTCCCATCTCTATCCGAGCTCGCTGTCGCGGATATCGGGCAGTTTCGTCCACAACCAGGCCCGCTTCCTCGCAGAATTCTGCCAGCCGCGGGTCGTGGCGCCAGTGCCTTGGTTTCCCTTGCCGGGGTGCGGCCGCTGGAGCCGCTTTCGCGGCCTGCCAAGACACGAGGAGTGGGACGGCGTCGATGTGCGCCGGCCCCGGTACGTAACCTTCCCACGGCGTCTGTGGCTGGGCCGAGCCTGGCCTTCCTATCTCCGTGCCCTGGAGGCTTCGGCGGGGGACGTGCCCGACGTCATCCACGCCCACGTTGCCTACCCTGATGGCCGCGCCTGCATCGAGTACGGTCAGCGTGTCGGACGGCCTGTGGTGGTCACCGTTCACGGGCATGATCTGAAGGACCTGGCGGTGGGACGGGCATCCTGGCGCACTATGGTGGCCGACGCTCTGACCCAGGCCGATGCCGTGATCGCGGTCAGCGGCGAGCTGGCGGACCGGGCGCGGGAGCTCGGTGTGGCCGAACAGCGCCTGAAACAGATCCCCAACGGCGTGGACAGCGATCTGTTCCAACCCGGAACCCGGACACCAGGGGAGGGGGGCTGGCGGTTGATTTACTCCGGCCGCTACGATCCGGCAAAGGGGCTCGACGAGTTGCTGCAGGCCCTGGCAGGACTGCGGGCTGAAGGACGAGATGTCCACCTCGACCTCGTAGGGGGAGGCGCCACGGCGCTGACCCAGGCCTACCCAGAGCGTGCCGCCCAGCTGGGGGTGGCCGACCGGGTCCGCTTCATCGACGAAGTGCCACTGGAGCAGATGCCGGCCATACTGGCGGCGGCGGATGTCTTCGTTCTGCCCTCCTACTCGGAGGGGTTGCCGCTCTCGCTACTCGAGGCTTTCGCCTGTGGCTTGCCGGTGGTGACAACCCGCTGTGGCGGCCCCGAAGAGGTGGTCGACCCGTCGGTGGGTCGCCTCGCCGAACCCCGGGATGTGCAGGGACTGCAGGGGGCCCTGGCGGCCACTCTCGACAACTATGGCAGCTACGATCGGGGTCACATCCGGCGGTATGCGGAACAGCGGTTCGACTATCGTGCAGTGGCCAGGAGCATCCACGAGGTCTACGCCGAAGTCGACGGCCGCCGAGCCAGGTAGACAGACTGTCCGAACCCGGATTCGGGCGGGGTTTTCTTGACGTCATCAGAGGCGCTGGCGTTATTGAGAGAATCGACGTAATTCTGTCAAATACAACCACTTCCCGCGATTTTTGACCTCGATCATGAGCCCCCGTTCGCCGGTTCTTCTGGGTATTTTCGACGGCCACAACGCGTCGGCGGGCGTCTATGTAGAGAATCGCGTCGTGTCTCTGGTGCAGGAGGAACGGTTGGTTCGGGTGAAGAACCACTACGGCCTCCCTGAACAGGCGGCCGTCGAGGCCCTGCGGCTGGCAGGTGTCACCGCAGCCGAGGTGGACCGTGTCTGTTGCGCTTCCCGCTACGTGTCGAGGCCTCAGGGTCCGAGTTGGGCGACGGCGAGCTTTGAGGCGCGTTACAGAGGGGGAGTGGCGCATACAGTCCGGCAACGGATCAGCGGCACCGGCGCCTATCGTCAGCGCCGCGCCCGGCAGAGGATGGCAGAGCGCGCCTCCGCCATTGGCGCATGGGGGTATGCGCCTGACAAGGTGACCTTCACGGATCACCACGAGACGCATGCGGCGACGGCGTACCACGGCCTGCGCCATGACGAAGAACCGTATCTCGTACTCACCCTCGACGGCGGCGGGGACGGTCTGTCAGGGTCGGTCTGGATCGGTCGCGACGGTCTGCTGGAATGCCAGGAGAGGATCCCGCAGGCAGACAGCCTCGGTGAGCTCTACGCGGTGACCACCCATCTGCTCGGGTTCACGCCGCTGGAGCACGAATACAAGCTGATGGGCATGGCGCCCTACGCCGATCCGCGGTACGCCGAGCCCGCCGCGCGCATCTATAGTGGCTACCTCAGCTTCGACCCGGCACGGCCCATGCGATTTCAGCGCACCGTGAGCGAGCCACTGTCGGCCATCGGACCTCGACTGGAGCGTGACCTGGGTCGGACACGCTTCGACTCCGTGTGCGCCGGGTTGCAGCTGTTCACCGAGCGCCTTCTGTGTGAATGGGTTGGGCGCTGCGTGCAGCAGACCGGCATCCGTCGCGTGCTGGCCGCCGGTGGCGTGTTCATGAACGTGAAGGCGAACAAGGCGATCTCAGAACTGGCGGAGATCGATGCCTTCGAAGCCTTCCCTTCGTGCGGTGACGAATCGCTGCCCATCGGCGCCTGCTACCTGGCTGCCTGCGAACGCGGCGAGACGCCGGCGCCGATCGAACACTGCTACCTGGGCAATGATCTGACGATGGAAGAGTGCCGCCAGGCGGTGGCCGATGCCGGCGATCAGGTGACGGCGGAGGAACCGGTGGATATGGCCGATCGCGTGGCGCAGATCCTGGCCGACGGCGAGATCGTCGCCCGGGCCGCGGGGCCCATGGAGTTCGGTGCCCGGGCTCTGGGCAATCGCTCGATTCTTGCCGATCCGCGGAACCAGGACGTGGTGCGGGTCATCAACCAGATGATCAAGAAGCGTGACTTCTGGATGCCTTTTGCCCCCGTCGTGATGCGGCGCCACGCGGCGGCGTACTTCACCAACCCGAAGAATCTGCCCTCGCCCTACATGATGAACACCTTCGATTCGACAGACGAGCGGGAAACCTTCATGGCGGCGGTGCACAACGCCGACCTGACGGCACGACCGCAGCTGGTCGAAGACGGGCAGAACCCGGGGTATGAGGCCATCCTCGAGCGCTTTGGCGAGCGTACGGGTCGCCACGTTCTGCTCAACACTTCCTTCAATCTGCACGGATCACCCATCGTCTGCTCCGCCGCCGACGCCATGGGCGTGCTCCTCGATTCGGGTCTGCAACGTCTCGTGCTCGGGCCGCTGCTGGTGACCAAGCGCGCCACCACGTGACCGGCATCGACGTTTTCTGGATCGCCGTCGGCCTGATTCTGCATACCTACCTCGGATATCCCTTTCTACTGTCATTGTTCACCATCGGCCGCCGGCAACCGAAGTATGCCCAGGGCGAGATGCCGACTGTCAGCCTGATCGTTGCCGCCATCAACGAGGAGGCCGTCCTGCGCGACAAGCTGGAGAACAGTTTCGCCCTCGACTATCCGGTGGAGAAGTTGCAGATCATCATGGTCTCCGATGGCTCGACGGATGGCACCGATGACATCGCCCGCCAGTACGAAGGCCGGCCCGGGTATCTGTTCCTGCGGCAGGAGCAGAACGCGGGCAAGACGACGGCACAGAACGTGGGAGTACGGTCGGCAACAGGAGACGTTCTCGTCTTCACCGACGCCAACAGCATGTACCATGCTGATGCCCTGCAGCAGCTCGTGGTCCCCTTTGCCGACACCCGCGTCGGTTGTGTCTGCGGTGAGCTGCGCTACGCCAATCCACAACACGCCGCCGCCGGGAAAGGTGAGGGTTCCTACTGGCGCTATGAACAGTTTCTCAAGCGCCGGGAGAGTCTGCTGGGATCTCTGGTGGGTGCCAACGGTGCCATTTTCGCGTTGCGGCGTGAGCTCTTTGAGGAGCTCGGCCAGGCCATCATCTCCGATTTCATCATGCCCATCAGGGTTCGCCGCCGCGGCTACCGTGTGGTCTACGAACCGGCCGCCATCGCCGAAGAGGAGGTAGCCATCGGTTTCGGCGATGAGTTCAAGCGCCGCCGGCGTATCGTCGCCCGTTCGCTCTACAGCCTGTGGACCGAGCCAGGCACGCTCAATCCCTTCAAGCGACCGCTGTTCGCCTTCCAGGTGTTGTCACATAAGGTGATCCGCTGGCTGGTTCCGCTTCTGCTGCTCGTCATGCTGGTGACCAGCGCCGGGGCTGGCCTGGCTCGGCAATCACCGTACGAGTGGCTGTTCGGTGGCCAGATTCTGTTCTACGTGATGGCCCTGCTCGGAGGCATGTTTCCCTCCAGCCTCGGCCGACTGAGTCTGTTTTACGTACCGACGTACTTCTGTGCCATCAACCTTGGAGCTCTGCTGGGGGTCATCGGCGCACTGGGAGGTCAGCGCCACACCGTGTGGAAGCCGGAAGCCCGCCCGGACACTGAGAGTATGACCGACTGATGTCGCAGGTCTGGATCACAATCCTGCTGGCCGTGAGCGATTTTGTCGCTATCAACCTGGCAACGGTGGCGCTGCTGTGGATGAAACATGCGGGTGGCTCCCTGCGGAGCGTGGCCTACGCCTGGAATCAGCTGCATCCCGACCTCACCAGCCCGCCTTTCGTCTTTGTCCTCGAGTACTACCTCTGGGATGCGCTGCCTCTCATCTACCTGTGCTGGCTCGTGCTGCTCGTGTTCAACGGCCTGTATCGTCCAAAGCATACGCCGTCTCGTCTCGACGAGGGCATCGCCGTACTCAAGGTCATCACCGTCGGCGTCCTGCTGCTGTTCATCGCTACCTTCGATCTGCAGGAGGGTATGACTTTCACTCGGGCGCTGGTCGGCTCCTACTGGCTGGCGCTGGTCGTTCTTGTCGCTGGCGGACGTGCCGTCCTGCGCACGCTGCAGCGGCGTCTGCTGACCAGTGGCATCGGTCGCAACAACGCCATCATCGTCGGCACCGACGAGCGTGGAGCCAGGCTCCTGCAGGATCTGCTCACCTCGCCGGCTCAGGGCTATGAGGTCATCGGTTTCGCTCGTGCCCCCGGAGACGCCGAGGTGGACACCGTCGAGGGCCTGCCCGTGCTGGGAGGGGTAGACGACCTGGGGCGGATCATCGGCCAGCGTGGCGTGGAGTCGGTGCTGATCGCCCTGAAATCGAACAGCCACGAGGATGTGCTGCGCATTGTCGAGGCGGCGGGTGGACCCGGGTCTGTAGTCTCCTTCAGCATCACCCCCGACCTCTACGATATCGTCACCGGTCACGTGCGCACGAACCAGATCTACGGTGTGCCCCTGATGGAGCTGCGACCGCAGCTGATGGCCCCCTGGGAGAGCGCCGCCAAGCGGCTCACCGACATCGCCGTGGCGCTGCTCGTGCTGGTCGGCATGGCGCCGCTGTGGCTGCTGGTGGTGGCCGCCATCCGCCTCGATTCGCGCGGTCCCATCCTGTTCCGTCAGGAGCGTGTGGGGCGCAAGGGGAAACCCTTCACGATGTATAAGTTCCGGTCGATGGTGGTCGAAGCCGAAGACAAGACGGGGCCGACGTGGGTCAAGGATGCCGATCCTCGCGTCACCCGTGTGGGGCGCGTGTTGCGGGCCCTGCACTTCGACGAGATCCCCCAGTGTATCAATTTCCTGCGCGGCGACATGAGCCTGGTGGGCCCCCGACCGGAACGTCCGTTCTTCGTGGAGAGGTTCTCGCAGGAGATCCCGTTCTACATGCGCCGTTTCAACGTCAAGCCAGGTCTTCTGGGATGGGCGCAATCGAAGCACGAATTCGACATGCAGTCGACGGATTTTGCCAGCATCGCCGCTGAGCGTCTGGAATACGATCTCTACTACATCGAGAACGCGTCGTTGCTGCTGGATTTCTCGATCATGATTCGTACGATCTGGTTCGTGCTGGCGGGGAAGAGTACGCGGTAGGGCTCACGCCGGCACCTACGGTGGCCACCGCTCGGCCTAGGGCATGACCTCACCGGCGGACTGAACGCCGCATCCTGCGGCTCAGTCCGCGCACGCCATCCTGGCGCGCGACCTTCGGGCCTGAACGGAACGCTGCGCGTTCCTGTTCGGTCATGCCTGGCCTCGCTCAAGGCCACCTCGGTGCCAGCGTGAACCCTCGGCACTCCTCCCGCAGCACTCACGTTGGCCTGGCCCAACCACCCACCCCCGAACTGCGATGCGCGGCTGAGGCAGGCGTCGGCGCCTCCGGCAACACCGTGCCGTTGACAGACCTGTAGCAATCATACTTTATCGATCAAGCCAACTCACGATGCCCTGGTAGATCCACCTTCTTCGAAGGCTCCCATGGGAGCGCGAGGGGTCTACGTGTCGTTTCTCGCTGCACCGATGCGCTCAGCCGGGCGCTGGTCGATGGTTGCAGGCCTCTGCTCCGGCATGGGCTTCCTGTCCCCCGCTCAGGGGCAACGCCACCCCGAGTCTGCGGGTCCCCTGCCCTACTACAACGCTGATCCCGGCACGCCCCGGGAACCGGCCTGGAAGCAGCGTCCCGCCTTCCTGCGCGGTCCCCGGGATCGGTACCGGCGCGGGTGGGGTCGGGCCTTTCTCAACGCCAGCAATGGCCTTTCCTACCGCAACTATGCCGACGAGAAGTACATCCTCTACTCCCGCGGAGAAACGAGCTTCAGAGAGGTCAAGGCCACCGGTCGGCCAATGAACACGCGCAATGTGCGCTGGGATCGTATGGGCAACTACATGGGGGGCGACTACCAGCGGGTGTTGAGCATCGAGGAGTCGCGCAGCGGCAGCGACTTCAGCGGCTACAGTTACATCGACCACAAGCGCCTGCAGTTCTACATCGGCCACTACGCGTACAAGGATCTGCACTGGACGGCCACCGTGGGCAACGGTGTCAGCGCCAGTTCAGTGCGGACGATGTTCACGCCTCTCACCCTGGCCAACAGTCGGCAGAACGTGGTCCGCATGGACCTGAGTTACCGGGATCGGGATCGTGCGACGTTGTACTACACCCGCGGAGGCCAGCAAGGTACGGCCCTACTGTTCTCAGAATGGGCGCAGGCTGAGGGCAACGACGCCTGGGATCCGTCCCCGGTGCTCCAGTTCGGCGGCCACTGGCAACATGATCTGGGTGAATACGCCACGCTGGGTGGCACGCTGGTGAACCAGGTCATGAACCAGACAGCCTCGTCCCGCAGCAGCTTCTGGCGTGGTGACATCCCGTACGAGATGCAGGCACCCAGGATGATCCGCGTCTTCATCGCTGACGATTCCCCGGAGGAAGCCCGGGCGACAGCCCGGGCGTACGGGGTGGATGTGGTCCTCGAGGGCGAGCGCGCCGGGCAACCGGTCCGACTCACCAGTGTCGACGGTGATCCCGACTACGACACCGCTCTCGAAGCCTCGCCACCGAGTGGCGGCACGCCACTGGCCGGTGGCGGCCGTCAGGCTGTGGGTGGCGAACCGGTGATCTACACCTTCAACCTGCCCGCAGACGTGTCCCTTCGATCGGCCCGCTTCGTTGCCGATGTGGCGGGGGATTTCCGCATCGGCGTGCGCCAGACCCACGATTTCTTCAATGTGGACCGCAGCGGTGCGGTGGGGCAGGCCGAGATGGAGTGGCCCGCCTCCTTCCACCGAAGCGAGGCCCCCAACCGGAGATCGCACAAGTGGTACGTGGACGAGGAAGAGGAACCGTACTACACCGTCGTGCGGGCCGCGGGTGGCCGGGGTACTGCAGACAATCGGCAGGCCGTCTGGTTTGACTACGGCATTCCCACCGGTCAAAGTCTGGCATCGGTCAATTGGGCGGCCGAACTCGTCGGGCTGGAGTTCAACGGTGAACTGGCCCACAACCTGCGCAACTTCATGTTCCCCGTGGGCGACAACGAGGGTCGGCGAAGTGCCGAGCGTGCCTGGGCGTGGTGGGTGAAGGGAACCAAGGATCTGCTACAGGGTGTGGCGTTGGGTGCTGAGCTCTACCGCATGGAGCCGGACTACGGTGGCGGCTACGACAGCTACCGTGGCGGTCTGGCATTCCACATCGATCGCCAGGGCAAGCCCGGTGACAGGATCGAGTCGGTCACCCATGAGTTTCCCCTCCACGAAGACAACGATGACCACGACCGCTTTGCGGACGACCATTCGGGAGACAATGCGGTGGCCCAGCCGCGTGAACTCTATCCCGGGTGGCCGAATGCCGGTGTCTACCCGGGTCTCGACGAAAACGTCGACAACGTGGCCGATGTGGACCGCAACGAGAACTTCATCGTCGACTGGGAGGAACCCTTCCTTACGTACGACGCCGAGCCCCCGGAGTTCGTGTACGGCATCGACTTCAACAACAATGGCGTGCCCGACTTCCGTGAGAACGACGATCGACCGGATTATCCCTACCCACGCGATCAGCGGGGCCGCCACGTTTTTCTGCGGCTCAATCGACTGGGCCGTCTCGGCAGGTCCATCTCCGTCGGCCACTATGACACCCGGCAGATTGTCGGCGGTGGCCACTCCGAGGCACTGTACCTGCGCTACGCCTACGACGTGGAGAGGAAGGGCGTCGCCAGGCTGCAGCTCCACTTCGATGTGAAGAAGGTGGAGGACGACATCGTCGATCACACCTTCCTCTACCAGGTACCGCCTGACGATCTCGAGTTCATCAACTGGTACAATCGACCGGACGGCCCTCCAGAGGTTGCAGGATTCCGACGTCCACCCACCCCCGACCTGCTGCAGATGCGGGACAGCCGCGTACACCTGGTGTTTGCCGATGCAGAGTACCTGGGCTTCAGGAATACCCGGTTGGATCACGCCATGTTGTGGTTCCGCAACAGTCAGTCCGAAATCGAGCTGCAGCAGGGCATCGGTCTGCTGCAGCCGGCGGCAGTGTACACCCGCTTCTCGGTGGTTGACAGGATAGATTACACCTGGTCACGTGGCCCCTTCAGTGTCACGCCGAAGTTCAAGCATCGGACGATCTTCGAGGAGGTGGACAACGAGACCACCCCGCGTACTTCCTACAGCGATTTCATCCCCATCGTACTGGCTCACTACCACTTGACGCCCCGGACCGGTTTGCAGCTGGGGGCGCAGGGGTTGCCCATGCTACCGTACAAGCACTGGGACCGTGCCCGCAGGGAGGGGACGTTCACCCAGACCGACTACCTTGTAATGTTCAGACTCACCTCCGACTATTTCGGAATCCGTGACAACTCAGCTTTCATCGGCTACCAGCGAACGCGGCGGAACTACACCCTTCCAGGCAGGCCGGACAGCAAGCAGGGCGTTCTCTTCGTCGAGTTGATCTCACCATTCTAGATACTGCGCCTCGCTTCCGGAGAGCGGACGATCAGTCCACAGCAGCCGAGGGCGTGACGCCGCGGTCTCTGTGTGTGGGGTCCGGCATGGTACTCATGGTGGCGATGGGGGCTTTCTATTCTCCCTGGATCGTCGGCGCCGCTGAGATCACCTGGTCGTACTTCCCGGTCGCTGTCGGTACACCGTTCATGCTGCTGATCCTGGTCAACGCCCTGGGCAAGCGTCTGTTGGGCCGATACCTGCAGCCGGCGGAACTGTTGATCGTCCTGACGATGGGTCTGGTTACAGCCAGCATCCCCCTGTGGATCGTCGGCTACCTGCTGGCCATCCTTTCGGCCCCCTTCTACGCAGCGACTCCCGAGAATGACTGGGCCAACCTGGTTCACCCCTATCTGTCGGCGTGGGCGGTACCGGCCAACGACGGCGATGCCATGCGCTGGTTCTACGAGGGCGTGCCGGCGGGCGAGTCGATCCCCTGGGCGGTCTGGCTCGGGCCTCTCGGTTGGTGGGTGAGTCTGATTCTGACGGTGTACTTCGTCTGCTTCTGCCTGGTGACCATCCTGCGGCGCCAATGGGTCGAACGCGAAAAGCTGACCTTTCCCCTGATGGAGCTTCCTCGTGGTCTCGTCGACGAGGAGGATGGCAGGTCGGCGCCGCTGCTCCGTTCGGGTGCCTTCTACCTGGGGTGCGCCCTGTCCATGGCCGTGATTCTCTACGACATCGTCGGCTATTTCTATCCAGGCTTCCCACAACTCGACATCGGTCGCGGCCGGGTGCTGCAGATCGATCCGGATTTTCCCGCGTTCCACATGAGCCTGCGCCTGCCCGTGCTGGGTTTCGCCTTCCTGGCCAGCACCCAGATCTCCCTCAGCATCTGGGTGTTCTACGTGGTGGCTTTCATCCAGGAAGGCGTGACGAACATGATCGGTTACGAGGTGAGCTCTGCCGATCCCTTCGTCTGGGGTATGCAGTCACTGTCCTGGCAGTCGTGGGGAGCCTTCATGGCCATGGTTCTGGTGAGTCTGTGGATGGCCAGGCAACATCTGATGGCGGTGGTCAGACACGCCTTCTGGCGTGGTGTTCGGCTCGACGACCGTGGCGAACTGCTACCCTATCGGGTTGCCGTCTTCGGCCTCCTGGCGGGACTGATCTATATCCTCTGGTGGCTGTGGCGACTGGGGATGGAGATGCCGATTGCCTGCCTCTTCATCTTCGGGGTTCTGGTCGCCTATGTCGGCATTACCCGTCTGGTCGTGCAGACCGGGCTCTATTACATCACCTCGCCGGTGGTCAGCCAAGCTTTCACCCTGGCGATCACCGGCACCGGGATCGCCCCTTCCAACCTGGTCGCCCTGTCGCTGTCCTACAGCTGGTTCGGAGATGTGCAGACCATCTTCATGGCTTCTACCGTGCATGCCACTCGCCTCGACAGGACGGGAACGGGTAGCCGCCGGCTCGGTCTGGCCATCGGTCTGGCCGTCGTGCTGGGGTTCGCCGCCGCGATCTATACCTTGCTCCACCTGTGTTACCAATACGGCGGCGGCAACTTCGTCTCGTGGATCTACCAGGCCGGGGCGGGAGCCGGCGGCATAGCGTTCGGCAGCGTCGCCGGGCATCTGCTCAACCCGGCCCCCACCGATTGGGTCAAGCTTTCGTACTTCGGTATCGGTGCTCTGGTCTACGCCGCCCTGGCAGTCTGCCAGTACCGTTTCCACTGGTGGCCCCTGCACCCGGCCGGGTTTCCCGTAGGCACCCTGTGGATGATGCGGGATATCGCCCTGTCGATCTTCCTGGCCTGGGCGATCAAGAGCGCCGTGCTGCGCTACGGGGGCGTCGGCGCGTATCTGAAGGCGCGGCCCTTCTTCCTGGGGCTCGTAGCCGGCTTTTTTCTCGGCGTCGGTATGTCCTTCGTCGTCGACTGGGTGTTCTTCTTCGGCAAGGGGCACAGGGTGCTCTGACGCCCCGCACCCCGCTATCAGTACACCCGGACCACGCTGCCCCGTTCTGCGTTGACGCGCCGTTGGGCTTCTTCGGTGGCCACGCCGAGCCGGGGCCAGTCCTCCGGCAGCACACACGAGAGGCGCAGCAGCAGGCGTGACAACTGCCCGGAATACTCCTTCAACTCTCGCACGTTCACCTTGTCGGCGGAGTCTGGCGACTCATGATGGTAGTCCGAATCCGCATGGCGTCCGCGGAAGCGCCAGCGCCACAGATGGGCGGCGTCGATACCATCCGCCAGATAGGGGAAATGGTCGGAGGAATTGTCCAGCTGTGACATGACGTGACACTGCAGTCCGTCTCCCATGCTGTCGAGCTGTCCCTGCACCAGAGATCGCAGGTGATCGAAGCCCAGCACGATGCCCTTCATGTGCCCGGCGGACAGTTCGTCGAGGTTGATCGCCAGCCGGGGTCGCCGGCCGGCGCCATAGTGCCGCCGGACAAACTCGAAGGAGCCCTGAAAGCCTTGCTCCTCGGCAGCGTAGGTGACGAAGCGCAGCGTTCGTCCGGGCGCAGCGCCATTCTCCCGTCTCAAACCGGCCAGCACGCGTGCCGTTTCCAGCGTGGCGATCGTGCCGGAGCCGTTGTCGTTGCCACCAGGGGTGCCGTAGACGGTGTCGTGGTGACCGCCGAGGACGAGATCCTCCTCCGGCCAGTCTCGGCCATGCAGGACTCCGTGCACATTGGCGGTTCGCTTCGTCTCCACCGCCGTGACGACATCGAAACACAGCCGCGGCTGCGGCAGACGACGCAGCCGTGCGCCCGCCTCGCGGGTGATGGTGACACAGGGCAACGGGGGTGAGACAAAATCAGGGTCGCGGGCGTCGTGGGCAGAATGGTACTCACGCCGTTCGCCACTCTTCGGATCGATGACGGCAGCGGCCGTGGCCCCGGCAGTGGCGACGTCACGCAGTCGATAGGCGTGGGGCACCGGTGTCGTGAAGGGCTCGGCTGCCATCGTCATCAGCGCCACGGCCCCAGCAAGCCGTTCGCCTACGGCGGCGATCTCCCGCGTCGTTCCATGGCCGACGTCGACGACATCCGCTTCGACGGCGAAGGACGGACAACGGATGAAGGGCAGCACATCGAGGGCGGGTCCGCCGACGATGCTGGCAGCCGCTCTGGAGAATGACCAGCAGGCCATGTCGAACTCTTCTACCTCGACTTCGTCGAGGCCTGCTGCCCGCAGCTGATCACGCACGTACTCGATGGTGCGCCACTCGGCCTCGGTTCCCGACCACCGTGGTCCGATCACATCACACAGCTGCCGTGCGTGTTCGGCGATGCGGTCGCCCGTCCAGGCCTCGCCGAAGAGCCAGCGGTCGGCAGCGTCCCAGTCGATGACGTGCGTCGCGTCCGCCATCAGCGGTTTGCCGCGTACTCGCGCAGGCCGGTGATGTGATCGGTGACAGCCTGTACGCCATAGACGAGCGGGTTGCCCACGTTCAGGAAACGGTACCCCCAGTCGATCTTCTGCCGGATCTCCTCGGGGTTGACCAGCGTCGTGCCGACGACGATCCCCGTGCCTTCCAGGCGCTTCGGCACTTCCTCCATGATCTGCTGCACCTGGGTCGACCCGGTCTGACCGGCAAGCCCCAGAGAAGCGGACAGATCCAGGGGGCCGACGAGGATGATGTCGATCCCCGGTACAGCGGCGATCTCATCGAGGTTGTCCCAGGCCTGCTGGCTCTCCATCTGACAGATCAGCAGGGTCTCGTCGTTGGCCGTGTCCAGCACGGTCTGCCAGTCGACCCCGGCGATGCGGGTCCACATGGGCGACAGACCGCGGTTGCCCTCGGGAGGGTAGTGAGCCGAGTCGACGGCCCGTTGCGCCTCTTCCGGCGTGTTGACCTGGGGCACCATGACGAGCACGGCGCCCACGTCGTAGGCCTTCTTGATGAGACCGGGGTCGTTGTGGGCGACACGGATCATGGGGGCTACGCCTCGCTGTCGGGCCAGGACCGGGATCGTGTCGAGTACATCAACACCGTACGGCAGGTGTTCGGTATCGATCCACAGAAAATCGATGCCTGCATCGATCGTAGGACCGGCGATGTGCGGCGAGAAGGCAGGAAGGCCGGTGCCCAGTACGACCTGACCGGCGGCCAGCTTCTGTTTGATCGGGTTGGGGTACATACAGTGGTCCGTCCTTGTCAGTACAGGGTCCAGAGGAGGATGGCACCCAGCCCGATCCGGTAGCAGGAGAAGGCGTAGGTGCCATGGCGTTGGAGAAACCGCAGCAGGAGACCGATACTGGCGTAGCCGCTCACCGCCGCGGCTGCGATGCCGAGGGCCAGGTTCAGCAGGTCATCCGCACCGGGTTCTGCCGCCAGCAGTTCGAGCAGCTTGAGCAGGCCGGCACCGCCGATGGCGGGCAGACCGAGGAGGAAGGAGAACCGCGCCGCTTCGGCTCGTTCGAGGCCGACGAAGAGGCCCCCCATGATCGTCGAACCGGAGCGTGAGCACCCGGGGACGAGGGCCAACGCCTGGCACAGGCCGATGATCTGAATACGCCAGAACGTCAGCTGACCGAGACTGCGGTCGCGACGGCTGACACGTTCGGCCAGCAGCAGCAGCAGTGCCAGCACGATGAGGGCAGTGGCGATGATCCAGAGGGCGCGGGCCTCGTTCTCGATGCTGTCCTTGAATCCGAGGCCGAGCACGACGATGGGGATGGATGCCGGCACGATGGACCAGGCCAGCAGCGTGTCCGGTGTGCGGCGCAGATCGCGATGACGCAGGCCGTCGATGGCTGCCAGCGTCAACCGCTGTACGTCGCCGGCGAAATAGACGAAGACCGCCGCCAGTGTGCCCAGCTGGATGGCGGCGGAGAAGGCGGCACCGGGGTCGTCCCAACCCAGAAAGTAGGGGACGATGCGCAGGTGGGCGGTGGAGGAGATGGGAAGAAACTCGGTCAGTCCCTGGACGAGGCCGAGAATGATGGCTTGCAGCGGCGTCATCTGGGTCGTTTCCGTCACGCGATTCGACGGCACTCCAGGTAGTAGCGCTTCTCCGCCGCTTCGCCGAGGGAGAAACTCTTGCGTGGCAGGGGGCCGTCCCTGCGGATCGTGGGGAACAGCGCATGCTTGTCGATCACCTCGGAGAAGAGACCGATGTTGCCCTCTTCCGTCCCGAGTCGGAGGACGGCGTCCTCGCCATGGATGTAGTCGACCTCCATCGACGGGTGCGTCCCCTCAAGAAGCGTGAGAAGCTCCTGGAGGGAAACGGCAGGCAGGCTGCCTGCCGGGTCGTGGATGGTGAAGACGCCCCGCCGCTGGCCGGCGAGAAAGGGCAGTCGGTGCCGATCCGGACTCGACGGCGCCTGACGGGCGTGCTCCCAGGACTCCATCGAGTCGAAGTCCTCTACCGATACAGCGGATCCCAGTTGCTGACACGCAGACCGCAGCGCCACCAGTACCTCGTCGACGTCGCAGCCCAGGAGCACCCTGTGGATGGGCTCGAAGACGAGGCCGTCGTCGTGCACGTTGACCAGTTCGACGAGGGCGTGCCGGGCCGGGTGATCGGCGACAGCCGCCAGTCCACCGGCGGCTTGTTTGATCTCCTGCCACACGGCTTGTGCCGTGGCGAAGGAGTGATTGCCGTCGCCCATGGCGTAGAGCATGGGATCGTCGTCGGTGTCCACCAGTGCCCGGAGGGCGGACACGACCTGATCCAGCAGCGGCTGGCCGCTGACCTGCCAGCCACGTACCCGACCGCCCCCGAACATCAACTCGGTGTCGTAGAGGGCAGGAAGGTCGGCATCGAACAGAGGTTCGATGACGGTGCGCTGAGGGTCATCGATGAGGACCAGGATGTGCGGTACTTCGAGGGGGGTGTCGCGGCGGATCTCAATACGCGGGGCCAGGCGCGACACGACGGTACCCTCCGTCGTGCGGATCAGGGTCCGGGCCCCGTCCTCATAGCTGTACTGTTCAAGATCGAGGGCCACGAGCAGACCGCGGCGAGAGGGTACATTGGGCGTCTGTCGGTCCACCAGGACAAAACCGGGGGCCAGTTCCCTCAGGATGCCGCCGGTGGAGTACTCGGACATGGCCGCGCGGATACCAGCCAGGTGCTGAGTCCGGTCAGCGGCCTCCAGGTACACCTCGGGGAACACGAGATCCAGTGTGGACGGTACAGCAGAGGTCCGGTTGGCGACCTGCTCCCAGTAGCCTGGATCTGAGGTGTGCTGATCGCAGGCGATGACAGCCCAGGTGTCGACGGCAACATCGTCACGGGGCAGCAGGATGTGGGGTACCTCGAGGGCGATATCGGGGAAACGCATGCCATGCAAGATGCTCCATCAGTGGGGCGACCGCCAGCACATCGGCTGGCAACCATCCTTATTATATATGCATGGTGAGACACAAGAAGAGCCGTCGCCGGCACACCGGGCCCTTCCGGATCGTCCACGAAGACGAGGACATCGTCGTCGTCGACAAGGATGCGGGGCTGCTGACCGTGCCCATCCCCAAGTCGAAGGCGCGCAATCTCAAGGAACTCCTCGACCGCTACCTGATGAAGCGGAAGGGCCGGGCCCTGCAGGTTCACCGGATCGATCGTTTCACCTCCGGTCTCGTCGTCTTCGCACGCCACCGGGAGGCCCGCACGATGCTGGTGGAGCAGTTCCGCAACCGCACGCCGGATCGGCTCTACCTGGCCATCGTCCGGGGGATCGTCGAAGCCGACAAGGGCACACTGCGCCATCAACTGCAGCTGACAAGGGATGGCTTCCGCCAGAAGGTGGTGCCCCGTGGCGGCACCGAAGCGATCACACATTTCCATGTGCGGGAGCGACTGGAGGGCATCACCCTTGTGGAGGTCCGTCTCGAAACGGGTCTGAAGAATCAGATCCGAGTGCAGTTCCAGGCCGCCGGGCATCCGCTGATGGGCGACAGACACTACGAAGAGGCGGAAAAACAGGAACGCCTCCTGAGCCGCCAGGCTCTGCATGCCTGGCGACTGTCCTTTCTGCATCCTCGCACGGGTCGCACCGTCGGCTTCGAATCGCCCCTTGCCGCGGATCTGAACGTCCTGCTGAATCGGTTGCGCGAGCCACCTGTTGCAGCCACAACTGAGCCCCGTCCCGAAGACCCGTCTCCTGACGACCTAAGGCAAAAGTAACCAGGCGTTTACTTGCATAGTTGAACCGCTTTACAGACACTGAGCAACGGCGCTATATTGGCTGCCGCAATCGTATGCATTTCGGTGCGCTATCCCAGACGAATCAGAATATCCGGGACCCCGCCATTCTGGATGTGGGCCCGATCTAACAAGCGCGTTCGATGTGTGTGAGCATTCTCAACGCGAGGGAGGTCGCTATGCGTTTTGTGCCAACCCGATCCGGGCCCGTGCTGTGGCTGGCCACAGCATCGCTGCTCGTACTGAGCAGCATGGCCATCGCCGGCAACGGCAAGCTTGCCGGCAAGGTGACGGATGCGTCCGGTCAACCACTGATCGGAGCCAACGTGGTCACCACCGTGGGGACAGCCCCACAGGGCACGACCACGGACGATGAGGGCAAGTACTTTATCCTCAATATTCCACCCGGCGAGTACACCGTAACCGCCAGCTATATCGGCTACAAGGCGCTGGCCCAGACCGACGTTTCGGTCAGTCTCGACCTGACGACGGTGGCCGACTTCAATCTGGAGCGGCAGACCATCGCCGGACAGGTTGTCACCATCGTCGCCGAGGCGCCGCTGGTGGAGAAGTCGCGCACATCGAGTCGGTCCTCGATCAGTGCGGCCGAACTCAACAACTCCATGCCCGTCGCCGATCTGACGGAACTGGTGGAGACAGCACCCTCGGTCTTCAACGGCTACATCCGTGGCGGTCGCAAGGCCGATTCGCGTGTCCTGGTGGACGGCATCGACGTTTCCGACACCTACTTCCGGGCGGGTGAAGGTCGCGGCGTGTCGAATCCATATGCAGTCAACAACCGGTCGTCCGGCAACGAATACACCGCCGTGGGCATCAACTCCTCGTCGGTGCAGAGCCTCGACATCATCGCCGGCACCTTCAATGCTGAGTACGACGCGGCGTCGGCGGGAATCATCAACGTCACCACCCGTGAGGGCGGCGACGAGACCGAAGCCAAGCTGTTCTTCCGCTTCAGTCCGTCCGGAATCAAGAACGCCGGTACTGGCGTCTATAGTGATCTGAGCGAGTACCTGGCCGAGCGCGATGCCCTGCTTGCCAGCGACGAACAGGCGGATCGCGACGAGGCGGCCAACTACTCCTTCGACAACTCGACCATCGACAAGATCGGCTACGGGGACGACCTGCCGTACGAGGCCGAGTTGTCGATCGGTGGGCCGCTCAGCGCGAAGACGCACTACTACGGTACGGCACGGTTCGTTGAGGACAGCGGGCAGTTCTCCTACGAGCAGCACCGCTCCGCCCGCTACAGCCTCAAGTTGACCCATCAGGCGTCGGACGCCATCAAACTGACGGCCAGTGGCTGGGTCGACGACGGCGGCCTCCTCGGCGGCTTCACCAACCGGGACTTCTCCGGCGTCTACAAGTTCTTCCCCGAAGGCAACATGGGGAACAAGAAGCTGGGCACCATGGGCTACCTGGCTCTGACACACACGTTGTCGCCGAACACCTTCTACGAGATCAAGGTGTCGCAGCTCAACCGCGAGTCGCAGTTCGGCTACTCCGATGATGATGCCGACGGCCGGCCCGAGATCGGCGAAGATGGCGACTTCATCCGCATCGATACCCCGGAGGAGGCGGCGCTGTACCTGGGCGTTGAGAGCGGCAGTGGTGCGCGCCCCGACGGCGACCCGAGCTTCTTCGCCACGCTGATCCAGGACCAGAGCTACAGCCTGGACTTCTCGCGCGAGCAGTACCGCTTCAAGAAGGCGGCGTTCTATTACAACAAGCTCGAGAGGAATGTCACCCAGGCGAAGTTCGACATCACCAGCCAGGTGAACTACAACCACCAGCTGAAGGGTGGTCTGCTGTTCCGGCGGCACGAGGTCAACAACCTCGAGCAGCTGACGACGGTGCCCATCGGCTACGACGCGGCGTTTCCCTTCCAGCAGACGCAGTTCGAGGTGAACCCGCAGGAATACGCTGCCTACGTACAGGATCGCATCGAGTATGAGGGTGTGATCATCAACGCCGGAGTGCGTCTCGACGGCTTCGACGTCAACGTCGATCAGTTCAGCGACTTCTTCAATCCTTTCGGCATCGACACGTTGTCTACGGGGCAGATCGCCCGCACCGAGATTCGTGATCGCGAGATCGACATCAAGTGGTTCCTGCAGCCCCGTCTCGGCATTTCGCACCCGGTGTCGGACAACTCGGCTATGTATTACTCCTGGGGTAAGTTCTATTCGGCACCGCCGTTCTCGGCGATCTACGAGAACTACGGCACCTTTGCCCAGGAGTCGCTGCCGAGTACGCAGGATGTTGCCAGAGACCCTTCGGAGGCCACGGCCTACGAGATGGGCCTGCAATACAGCTTCCATCCTGATTACCTGCTCGACATCGCCGCCTACTACCGGGACATCGACAACTACGGCAGCATCGGTTATTCGATCAATCCGGTGACGGGAGGCTCTTACTCGCTCATCACCAGCGGTGGCTACGCCGACAGTCGCGGCCTCGAACTCGGCCTCGAGCGGCGTGCCACGAGTCGCCTGAACTGGCGCTTGAACTACGCGCTCAGCTACATCAAGGCAGCCTCGCTGGCCGGAGATATCAGTCCCTTCCCGGAGCAGCGCTCCTTCGCCGCCTCGCAGGGGGATACGGACATCCCCTTCGACGATAGGGAGACCTTCAACACCATCGAGCGCACCGTGGCCGGTGGCAGCAACCCGCTGACATCCGGATTCGATCGCACGCACCGACTGGCTCTCACGCTGATGGCCGATCTGCCGTACAACATCGGCAGTTCTTTGATCAGCACGTACGAGAGCGGATTCCTGTATCGGGTGACGGCAACGTCGTCGGATCCGCGTGATATCGAGACCAAGCGCGCCCCTTTCACCATGAAGGTTGATCTGCGGCTGTCGCGCAGCTTCAACTACGGCGGTCAGGGTATCAGTGCCTTCTTCGAGGTCCGGAATCTCCTGGATCGCGAGAATATCATCGCCTTCAACGGCGGCGGAACCTCGGAGGATCAGATCCTCTGGGAAACCGATGAAGACCCGACCGGCGTACTCGGTCGTTCCTTCAACGGTCACGGCCTGCCCATCTACGGGCCGGCGCGTCGTCTGAACCTCGGGTTCAGCCTCGACTTTTAATCCGCCGACTACGATCAAGACTAGGAGATCCAGATCATGACCAAGTTCCACACCATAACACGAGCGGCGCTCACAGCTGCCCTCGTGACGCTGGTGTCGACGAGCGCCTGGGCCCAGGCCCATGGCGGCGTCTTCACCGCGGGTGACCTGTGGGAGACGTTCCTGCCCACGAACGTGGACAAGAGCTACCGCGAGTCGGGTGGCGATTCACCCGATGACTACTACATGCTGATTCGTGTAGGGAATCTCGACCGTCAATGGACGAGCCCTTCGATGATGTATCCCGGGGGTGAGAACATTCACCTGCCGTGGGAGCAGCAGATCCAGATGGTGGAGTACAATCCGGATCCGACGTTCAATCCGTATGCCCGCGGTGAAGACCCGATGCGGGGCAACTACGCCTACGGATTCTTCCTGGATGGCATGGCCGGGTCGGAGCGCTCCACCTTCGACGCGGGGACGCACTGGGTTGATCCGGCCAAGCGCCACACGCAGATGTACGAAGGCCTGACGCCGACGACGCTGGGTGTGGACGTGAAGTACCGGATTCGCCAGTACTCGGTGAACCACGCCAACCTCAATGACTTCATCGCCATCGAGTTGGAGTTGACGAATACCGGTGAGGTCGACATCGACGCCGACGGTACCGTGGATCGCTCCGGCAACCGCATCAATGCCCTGACGCTGAGCATGCGTCACGAGCCGATCAACAGCATGACGAACCGCACCAACGGCCGGCGTGGCTCAGCCGGATGGTTTACCGGTCCGACGTCGGGTTACGACGCCACGCCGGATGCCGATGGCAATCCCTGGGACGTGCCGGTGATCTTCTCTGGCCCGTCGCCGAGTGGCCTGACCGCCGGTGCCGGTCCCGATGGTGTGCCTTGGGCCCCCGATGGTTCCCGCTTTCTGGGCAATACCATGAACCGAGGTCGGCGCTACTACTACGACATCTACGCCGGCTTCCAGTTCATCGCTGCCAAACAAGGCGCCCTGCCCGCTGCCGGCAGCAGCACAGGCCAGGATGACAAGCAGACGATCTACGGTAGCGATCCCGTCGGTGATGGCCCCGAGCGCGGTTGGTATACGACGGTTACCAAGGACAGCGATGCCCGCAACAACGCCATGATCGAACACCGCATGTCCATGGGTGTGTGGTTCGATGGTGATGCCATCGGCAGTCACAGCCTCGACTACAGCTCGGGGCCGCTGGAGGCCGTGGGCAACCTGGTTCCGGATCCGAACTGGTTTGATCCGGACGCTGCAGGTATCGTGGCTGGTGATCCGCTGTCCTTCATCGGCGCGGTGCGCGCCGAAGGTGATCGCGGTCAGCCCCGTGGCGACATGAAGTACAATGGCCAATACGACCAGAACTGGGAAAAGGACAATGAGACCAACTGGCCGAACGCTCCGGATGAGGCCAGCGACTGGGACGAAGGCTTCTCGATCCAGTATAACTTCGACGGCAAGCACCGCTCCTCCGTGGGTCCTTTCGACCTCGAGGTGGGCGAGACGATGAACGTTGTCCTCGTCGAGTATGGCGGCTTCCGCCTGCAGGGCGTGCGCAAGGCGCGCAAGGCAGGACAGTGGGCCTATGACAACAACTGGAACGTACCCGAACCGCCGCCGACGCCCGATATCAGGGTCGATCCGAACCTCGATGGCAACATCGAGATCAGATGGGATGACGGCGCCGAAACGGCAGCGGATTTCGCCGGCTACAAGGTCTACCGGTCGACACCTTTCCCGAAGGTCGACTCGCAGGAGCTCGGCATCCGCATCGCCGACCGCTACCACGAGCAGACGACACCGAATATGAGCAATGCCGAACTGGCGGCGCTCGGTATTCCAAACAACCCAAACATCTCCTCGGACCGCTACAATCCACAGGAGCCGAACGCCTGGGGACCGTACCACCTCATCGCCAACATCACGGCGGCAGAGGTGGGTCAGTTCACCAACCCCGATCGCACCACAGATGGCTACGAGTACGTATTCGAGGACGACAGCGACCTGGTCGCCTTCGGCTTCACCTATTGGTACTACGTCGCCGCTTACGATAACGAAGGGGGCTCGATCGCCGGCAAGCCTTTCAGCTCGCTGGAATCGCATCGCGTCAATTTCAATGGCAAGACGGGATTGTGGGAAGGCACGTACCACTACGCTACGGCGAGTGCCTTCTTCCCGGACCAGAACGACACAGAGGCCATCAAGGACATCGGTGCGCCGTTCATTCTGAAGTCGTCCCTGGTGTCGCCGGCGGATCTTCAGGCTGGCGTCACCAAGATCCGTGTCACGCCGAATCCGTACAAGGTGGAGGCACTGCACGACACGGGTCAGGAGCACAAGATCCTGTTCAGCAATCTGCCGACTGGTGCGAAGATCACGATCCTGGATGTCTCGGGGCAGATCATCGACGTGTTGCGCTTCGAGGGTACCAACCCGGCGGACGGCACCATCTTCTGGGACATGTTCTCGAAGGACGGAATCGAAGTCACCAGTGGCCTCTACATCTATGTGGCGGAGTACCCGGGCGGTTCGCAGACCGGTCACTTTGCCATCCTGCGCTAACGAGACCGGAGAATGAGAATGACATTCTACAAAAAATGCGTACTGGGGTTGGCGCTGGCGGCGCTGGCTGTCGGCCCTGTGGACGCAGCACGTAAGTCCGGCCTCACAGGCGCGGCATTCCTCAAGATCGGCGTGGGTGCTCGCGCTGCAGGCCTCGGTTCGGCCTACACGACGGTCACCAATGACGCCACGCAGATGTTCTGGAACCCGGCGGGTATCGCCATCGAGCGTGGTATGCAGGCGACACTCAACCACAACCAGTGGATTGCCGATCTGTCTCACACGGCAGTCGGTGTGACCCGCAAGTTCGGCAGTCTCGGCACCATCGGGATTGGTGTGGTCAGCCTCGGCCTGTCAGGGATCGACTCCGACAGGGATATCGTTCCGTCCTTCATCGAGGACTTCGAACCCTTCGACACGAATTCGGGATCCTACGACTATTCGGATCTCGCCTTCGGCGTTTCCTGGGCCCGTCAGGTGACCGACAAACTGGCCATGGGGATCACAGGCAAGATGATCAGCGAGTCGATCGACGATGAGAGCGCCACCGCTTTTGCTCTCGACGTGGGCGCCATTTATCGCGTCGGTTTTCGCGGTGCCCGCATCGGCGCCCGGTTGAATAACCTGGGCAACGACATCGATTTTTTCGATCGCCAGAGCGCGCCACTGCCGCTGATTTTCAGCGTCGGCTCCGCCATCGACCTGATCGAAGAGAACGACCAGGGCACGAAGCTGACGCTGATGGCGGATGCCACCAAGCCTCAGGACAGCGACCAGTTGGTGTTCACCGCCGGCGAGCTGCAGATCATGCACCGGTTGAAGCTGCGTGGCGGGTACAAGCTCAACTACTCGGGTGTCACGGATGACAAGACCGACGAGACCACCGGCAATACAGGTGAGGCCCTGTCGCCGAACAACCCGACGAGCACCGATTTCACTTCGGACCGGACCGAGGAGGGCTACACTCTCGGTCTCGGCGTCGACGTGGCGCTGGCTGGCTACGACGTGGTCGTCGACTACGCCTTCACGGAGTTCGGTATTCTCGACAACGTACACCGCGTGTCGCTGAATCTGGCCTTCTAAACGGCCTGCCTTTGTAGCGTATCTATCGAATACGCCCCCGGGGACGGTATCCCGGGGGCGTATTCTCTTATCAGCAGAAAGGACGTCACATGTTCCGCAGAGAGTTTTTCCGGAATGCGGTGAGAGCGATCGGCGCCGCCGCCACTCTCACCGCAGCGGCGCGGGTAGGAGCGTCGACACTGAAGATCCCGGAGAGCGGGCAGGTGAATCCGCGGGACAGACACTTCTGGCGTCAGGTGCGGGAACAGTTCCCGCTGACACGACGACGGACGTACCTCAACACCGGTGGCCTGGGTGCATCCCCCCAGGTTTCGATCGATGCGCTGCAGGCCAAGATGGAGGCTCTGGAGGAAATCTCGGAGGTGGGCCACACGCATGACCTGTGGCAGGAGATCAAGAGCAGTGCCGGCTGCCTGCTCGGCTGTGAGGCCGAGGAGCTGGCCTACACACGAAATACGACCGAGGGTTCGAACATCGTCTGCAATGGCTTGCCGCTGAGAGCCGGCGACGAAGTGATCACGACAACTCACGAGCACGTGGGCAACACACTGGACTGGATCGCCCGACAGCGCCGTGACGGCATCGTGGTCAAGACCTTCACGCCGTCCATGGTGTCGGCCCAACAGAACGTGGATCGCATCGAGGCCTTGCTGACACCCCGCACCCGGGTGCTGAGCCTGTCGCACGTGACCTGCGCCACGGGGCAGATTCTACCCATGAAGGCCATCGGCGAGCTGGCCGCCGCAAAGAACCTGTGGTACTTCGTCGATGGCGCGCAGTCCGCCGGGATGATGCCCGTCGACGTCAGGAGCTGGGGCTGCCATGCCTACGCCACCAGCGGTCACAAGTGGCTGCTGGGACCGAAGGGGACGGGTCTGCTGTACGTGAGTCGTGAGGCGCAGCAGGTCATCGAGCCCAGGTTTGTCGGCGCCTACTCCGGCGGTGGCGAGTGGGACATGATCACAACGGGGGAGTTCACCTTCGGCGACACGGCGCAGCGCTACGAATACGGCACCGTCAACGTGCCTCTCTTCGTCGGCCTGGGAGCGTCCATGGACTTGCTGCACAGCATCGGCATCGACAACGTCTGGCAACACAACCACGCCATGGGGGCGGCCCTGAAGGACGGGCTGAACGAGCTGGGAGCCCACGTCCTGTCGCCGCAGCATGCCGACGAGCACAGCAGTATCATCACCTTCAAGATCGACAGGATGCCGTACCAGGAATTACAGAGCTTCCTGGGGCGTGAGCACAAGTTGCGGACGCGGGGGATCTACGAGGGTGGGCTGAACGGGCTGAGAATCTCCCTGCACCTCTACAATGACTTTGACGATGTGGACCGCGTCCTGGCCGGCGTCGGTGCGGCGATGGCCTCGTAGGGGTCAGTCGCCCCGTGCCTGCAACCGAGCTGCCACGCGCTCGGTTTCTCGCCAGACCCGCAACAGGTTGCCGCTCCACAGTCTGCCGATCTGCTCTTCGGTGTAGCCCCGCCGTACCAGTTCGGTCGTCACGTTCAGAGTTTCGCTGGCGTCCTGCCAGCCGTCGATGCCGCCACCCCCGTCGAAGTCGGAGCTGATGCCCACATGGTCGAGGCCGATCAAGTCGACGGCGTAATCGATGTGGTCGACGAAGTCCCGCACGTTGGCCGGTGGCCAGGCGCCTTCGATCGTGGCCAGGCGGCGGTCGTAGTCGGCGCGGTCTCCCGTTGAAAGGTCTTCCAGCTTGCGGTCGCTGCCGATTGCGTGTGACTGGCGCAGAGCGTCTACCGCGGCCCCTTTCTCCGGGGGATCCACCTTCACATAGCCGGTGAAGGCCACCACCTGCAGCAGGCCACCGCTGTCCCGCAGGGCGAGCAACTGCTCGTCGTCGAGGTTGCGCGGGTGGTCGGCCAGGGCCCGGGCGCTGGAGTGAGAAGCGAGGACGGGCGCCTGCGACAGCCGTACGGCGTCGAGCATGGATTGTTTGGATATGTGGGAGACATCGACCATGATGCCCACACGGTTCATGCGTGTGATGACCTGCTCGCCGAAGGCACTGACCCCGCCGTGCTCGGCGTCGGCCTCATCCCAGGATCGGGGCGTCGCCGAATCACAGATGTCGTTGTGGCCACCGTGGGCAAGGGTGATGTAGCGGGCACCGAGTCCGTGGTAGCGGTCGACGAGCCCCAGGTCGCGGCCGATGACGGAACCATTCTCTATGCCGATGGCGGCAACCCGTTTGCCGGCGGCGTGAATGCGTTCGACGTCATCCGGGCTGTACGCCAGCTCGATCTCGTTGGGGTACATTTCCTTCGTCGCCCGGTGGATGGCATCGAACTTCACCATGGCAGCCGTGTGTGCGGCGGCATGTGCGGCTTCGTCGCGAGCTTTGGTCTGGCGCACGTAGACGACCCAGAAGACGGCGTCGAGCCCACCCTCGGCCATCTTGGGCAGGTCGACTCGATAAGGTCCGCGGACCCCCGGGTCGACGGAGTCGCTGGCGAACTCGAAAGGGATGTCCACATGGGTGTCGAGGGTGAGCACGCGGTCATGGATCTGCCGGGCGCGGACGTCAGGGCCCTCCCCGGGAGACGGGGTGTGGCCGGTGCAGGCGCACAGCAGGACACAGACTGCGAGCAGGGCCTGGGGTATATTTCTGCAGGTCATCGGATCTCCATCGTGAGAGAACAAAGGTAGATGGTGCGCCCCCTTGAGTGAACCCGTTTACATCTTCTTCGCCGCTGCCTCCCGGGGTGTGGCGCCTCTGCTGTCGGCGGAGCTGCGGGATCTGGGTTGCGATGACGTCGAGCGCACCGGCGCGGGAGCGGCCTTTGCCGGTACTCTCGAGACCGGGTACCGGGTCTGTCTCTGGTCGCGGATGGCCAGTCGTGTGTTGTTGCAGCTGGGCCGTGTCGATGCCTCGACGGCGGAGGCGATGTATGAGGGCGTGCGCGGCCTGCCGTGGGTGGAGCACATGGCGCCCACCGGCACCCTGGCCGTGAGCTTCAACGGCACGTCTGCCCAAATCCGGAACTCCCACTTCGGTGCCCTCCGTGTGAAGGATGCCGTAGTCGACTATTTCCGCGACGGGTATGGCTCCAGGCCATCAGTCAATCTGCAACGGCCGGATCTGCGCATCGACGTGCACCTGCACAAGAGTGGGGCCGTCGTCAGTATCGATCTGAGTGGTGGCGGTCTGCACCGCCGGGGGTATCGCCTCGATCGAACGGAGGCGCCCCTGCGGGAGAACCTGGCGGCGGCCATCGTGGCGCGAGCCGGATGGAAGGAGATCGCGGCGCGGGGCGGGTCGCTGGTGGATCCCATGTGCGGCTCCGGGACGCTGCTGATCGAGGCCGCTTGGATGGCGATGGACCGAGCGCCAGCACTCGGCCGGAAGGACCTGGGGCTGTTGGCCTGGCGTGGGCACCGGTCAGCGGTCTGGACGCAGCTCGAAGAGGAGGCCCGCCAGCGCCAGGAAAGGGGGAGCCAGCAACTGCCATCGATTCGTGGTTTCGACATCGACCTGCATGCCGTGCGGGCGACGACGGCCAACCTGGAGCGCGCCGGTCTGTCGGGCAGGGTGCACGTGGAACGGCGGTCGCTGGCCGACGGCGGTGCCCCGGGAGGGCACGTTGGGCTGCTGGTGACCAACCCCCCGTACGGACACCGGTTGAGTGAAGAAGGTGGTGTGCGTGCCCTCCACGCCGAGCTGGCCACCACAGTGCGCACTCACTACGGCGGCTGGCGCGCGGCGGTGCTGACGACGATTCCGGAGTGGGCCCGGAGCCTGGGCCTGGAATGTCTGCCGGAGACCTTCACCAATGGTCCGCTGGAGTGCCGCCTGCTGTTGGGAGATGTGCCTGCCACCGATCAGGCCACCGGGATTCGAGAGGCACAGGCCCGGACGGGGGGCGCCCGGCCTGTCAACCGGGGTTCTGAGGCAGCGCCGCACAAAGAGCTGACCCCGGCTGGTGCGCCGGCATCAACGGCAGGCGGTTCCTCGGGTGCAGAGATGTTCGTCAACCGGTTGCGCAAGAACCTGCGCACCATCGGCAAGTGGGCGCGTCGAGCCGACGTGTCGTGTTATCGCCTCTACGACGCTGACATGCCGGAGTATGCCGTTGCCGTGGATGTGTACAAGGGAAGGGAGCAGACCTGGGCCCACGTGCAGGAATACCGTGCACCGGCCAGTGTTGACCCGGCCCGCGCCGCCACGCGCCTGCAGGAAGCGCTGAAGGCGATCCCGCAGGTGCTGGAGATCCCGACAGATCGGTTGCACTTCAAGGTGCGTGAGAAGCAACGGGGCACGTCACAGTATCAGCGTCGGACCGCCGGTGGCGGTGCTTTCCACGAGGTGGAGGAAGGTCGCTGCACGTTCCTGGTGAACTTCAACGACTATCTCGACACGGGGCTGTTTCTCGATCACCGCATCACCCGCGGGTTGATCGGCGAGCTGGCGGCGGGGAAACGCTTCCTGAACCTCTTCGCCTACACCGGAACGGCCACCGTGTACGCCGCCCTCGGCGGGGCGCGGTCGACGACGACGGTGGACATGTCGCAGACCTACACAGAGTGGGCGATCGGCAACTTCGAGCGCAATCAGATGTCGGGCAGCACGAACCTGGTGGAGCAGGCCGATTGCCTGCAATGGCTGGAGCAGCCACGCCGTGAGCGCTACGACGTGATCTTCCTCGATCCGCCCACCTTCTCCAACTCGAAGCGTATGGAGAGTGATTCCTTTGATGTGCAGCGCGATCATGCGTGGCTGATCCGCAAGACGGCGCGATTGCTCGCCGATGGCGGAGTACTTCTGTTTTCGACGAACTTCCGCCAGTTCAAGCTGGACGAAGGCGGATTGACCGGCCTGCAGGTCGAGGACATCAGCCGCAAGACGCTGCCGCGCGATTTCGAGCGCAACCCGCGTATGCACCGATGTTTTCGGATTGAGCGGGGGTGATGGAGACCCAGTGCGAGGGCCGACACCGGCACCTACGGCCACTACGCTGCGGTCTACGGTGCCGTTGTCGACCCTCTCATGGTCGCGAGTTCACCACGTAATCGCTGGGGAACGAGGAAAAAGTTGGTGCCGCCGTGGAGTCGCTGTTTGGGCAATTCCGAAACGGGTCTGAGACACCCGGAGCGATTCTGGCTGCGGGTCTGACGAGAGACAGTCGGTTTCAGCATCTCGTAGCCGGGGTGCTGACGCGCGGAGGCTACGATCAGGATACACTTACGGCGGCAGTGATCGCCGTCGAACTACTCGAGATTCGAGAAGCTCCGACCTGTGTCGTTCAGTCTTCGCCATCACGCCTCAGAACGTCCCCTCGCCCAGCAGTTCCACGAAGTCGATCAACCCAATGGCGTCGATCCGAGCGTCCAGTGGACGGCGCTCTCCGTGCGGAATCACGAAGAACTGGTCCGTCGCGCCGATGTCTTCGGCGCCGAACCGGAAGCCCTTGCTCGGCTTGGGGGACAGGGTTCGTTTGATCTCGATGGCGATGCGGCGGTTCTGTGGCGTCTCGAAGACGAGATCGACCTCGGCTTGAGCACTCGTACGGTAGTAGCTTGCATCCCAGGTATTGGGGACACACAAGCACAGGCTCTCGATAACGTATCCTTCCCAGGAGGATCCGCACATAGGGTGAGCCAGAAGCGTCTCGATGTCGTGGATGTTCGTCAAGCTGTGCAGCAGACCCGAATCGCGAACGTATGTCTTCGGTGACTTGACGAGCCGCTTTGTCGAGTTCCCCGACCACGGACGCAATTGCCGGACCATGTAGAGATCCGTGAGCAGATCGAGGTACTTGCGGATGGTCGTGCCGGTGACGCCGAGGCTGGAGGCCAGCCTCGACGCGTTCAGCGGGTTTCCCTGCCCGTGCCCGAGCATGGCCCAGAACCGCTGCAACTGTTCCGCCGGCAGTCGTAGACCAAGCTGCGGGAGGTCCCGTTCGAGATAGGTTCGGATGAAGTTCGTTCGCCAGAGTAAGCTGTTCTCCTCCGTCTCCGCCAGGTAGCTGAGCGGGAAGCCTCCCCGAATCCAGTGGCGCTCGAGGTTGAGGGCGCCCTGCACTTCGAGCTCCTTCAGGTGCATTGGTGTCAATTCGAGATAGATGATGCGTCCCGCGAGGCTCTCTGACGATTGGCGGAGGAGATCCGGAGAAGCGCTACCCAGGACCAGGTACTGTCCGGATCGAGAGCCTGCTCGGATCTGTTCGTCGACGAGGCTCCGCAGCAACGGGAAGAGGTCGGGTTGCCGTTGGACCTCATCCAGCACCACCGTCTTGCCGAACTGCCGGGTCAGATACAGCTCGGGCTCAGCCAGCTTGTTCGCGTCCGAGGGTCGTTCGAGGTCGAGGTAGATCGCCGGGCCGTCCAACGTCTGTGTGACGTGGCGAGCGAGGGTTGTCTTGCCGACCTGCCGGGGCCCCAACAGCGCGACGACAGGCGCGGCCTGGAGGGCATTTCGGAGAGTACCACTCAAGTCGCGGGCGAGCATATCCTTGTAAATCTCCATACATAGTAGATATTTACAAGGAACATAGAACCGAATGGGCCCGCAGTCAAACACTCACTACGGAAGGCGCTGGCCGGAAAAGGATCGTGTTCTACGGCTTCGTCATCGGCTACGGGTTCTGTCTGCCCTGCCAGCACGACGTCGAATCCCGCGTCGCGAACCAGGAGCGACCGTTGGGATGGGGTGTCTTCGCCGCCTCAGCCGACGACACGAAAAGCCGACTCCAGCGGACGGCGACGGCTTCTCGCCGGCGTAACTATGATTCGCCCCAGAATCTGGTTATCGTATGCCGGTCCGGCGGAGTCCTGGGGAGGTCGGCGGAGTTCGCCACGCCCATCCATGCGGCGAATCGAGAGCGATCATGCGAAACCACATCGTTCGGCTGTTGCTGATCATCTGGCCGGTTCTGCCGTCAGAATCGGCGGCTCAGGTGGAGCACCTGGTGATCGGTCAGGGCGGTCTGGCCTGGCGCCAGGCCAGCGAGGATCTGCTGGGTCTGGTCGACTCGGTGGCCAGCGGCAGCCTGCAGCCAGTCGAATTGGATCCGACGGCCAACATCGCCGTGGGTCCGCAGACCGAAAGTGGTCAGTTCACCAACATCTTCGGCCACGTCTGGGAAGTAAACTCGAACCCACCCACCGCCGTAGAGGACAAGTCACCCTGGGTGTATGGGTCCAGGGGCTGGTTGTTCACCATCGACGGCGACCTGGACCATCCCACGAATACCGCGCCCGTTTCCCACTACAGTTTCGACCTGGGTCTTCCTGTCCCCATCAACCGCGTCGTGTTCTTTCCACCAGAGACGGGAAGGACGACCACGTCCGGCGATCTTGTCGGGGCCCGTGGGTCCACGGGGCAGTTGATCAAGGACCAGTTTCCCCGGCAATACTCGCTCTCGGGATCGCTCAACGAGCGGGAGTTTCTGTTTCAGAACTTCGCCAACGACTTCGACATCGACCTGGGCAGCAGCTTCAACCACACCACACGCGTCGCCGACCTGCGCTTTTTCACTCAGTTCCTGCGCTTTTTGCGCCTGCGGTTCCCGGTTCAGGGGTTCATCGCCGAGGTCGAATTCTACGGCGAGGGATTCCTGCCGCAGACCCGTTTCGTGTCGCGCCTGTTCGACATGGGCGAGGCGGTCAACTTTGGCCGGGTTCATTTCGACTTTGAGACCTATCGCAGTTCGGCATCCGGTGACGACCCCGTGGCAGCTCCGGATGCCCCTGTGGGCCTGGCGGTGGAGGCCCGCAGTGGTCTCGACGACACGCCGCTGATCTACCATATCGTCACCGATATCGGCGCCGACAAGGAGGTCACCGAGGCCGAGTTCAATCGGGCGCCGTCGGGCACCTACAACGTCAACGCCGCGGTGATACCAGGTCATCAGGGCCCCGTCCTCGACGATGTGGTCAACTGGAGCTTCTGGTCGGTGCCTCAGCAGATCACCGGAGAGCAGTTGCAGGTTCCGGACCGCCGACGGTTCATCCAGCTTCGCGCCTTCATCACCAGTGAGGAAGTGTTCGCCTTCGGGCGGCTGAACTCACTGTCGATCGAATACTCTCCCCTGCTGGCCGACCCCGTTGTGGGTGAGGTGGCACTGATGACCGATCCTCGGCCCGCCGACGGAATCGTTGAGGTCCCGTTGGGAGAGCCGGTCACCCTGACCTACGATGTACGCGCTGACTTCACCGCCTCGTCGCAGACCGGATTCAGCGCCATCCGTCTGCAGACCCCCGAGGCGGTGGACTTCCAGCGTTTCCAGATGGGAGATCCCCTGGCGGACATCGAACCGGACAGCCTCGTCATCGACGATCGTGAGCTGCTCGTCTACTTTCCGTCGAATCCGATCACACCCGGCTCGCATCCGCCCCTTCGGCTGACCTTCGCCACGCGCCTGTTCAACTTCAACACGCTCATGGAGGGCGAGGTGTTCGATCCTGGGGGTGAGAATCTGCCGCAGTCGATCGACGCCGGCGATGCGTCGCCGTTGGTGTCGACGAACGATCTGCGGGTTCTCGCGCCGCTGGAGCGACTGCAGGTGTTGACTGGACTGGAGTTGGGAGCAAGGATTCTGACGCCCAACGCTGACCGGGTGAATGACGACCTGCCGATTTCGTTCACGCTGCAGGGGATCGTCGCCGGCGCGGTGCGCGTCGAGGTCTACGACCTCAGCGGCCGCCTCCTGCACCGCCTGGTGGACGAGAACCGTGGTGAAGGACGCTACACGGAGACGTGGGACGGCAGCACTGGCACTGATGGCACCAGGCGGGTCACGCCGGGGATGTACCTGGTGCGCGTCACCGTGAATACGGATCTGGGCACGTTCGAGCAAACGCGCACCGTCGCCGTCGCTTATTGAACCGGGCAAACAATCCAGAACCGTCTATGAGCAATCCCCTCGTCGGCACGTGCCGGCACGACTGGCCCGCCAGGGCGTACGGTGTCTACTATCGTTACAACGGCTACAGTTTCGAAGTCCGTGTCATTCGCGATGAACGTTACAAGTATGTGTGGAATCCACAGGCGATCAACGAACTCTACGACCTTGCCGTCGATCCACACGAGATGACCAATCTCGCTGGTCGGCCCGAGATGGCGATGAGAGAAGGCGATCTCCATGCCCAGCTCATCACCTGGCTCGAGGCCATCGGCGATGACCTGCCGGCTCGCCTCGACGAGCTGCCCCCAGCCGGCACGATCCTCGCAACGGGCGCCCAGGGGCCGTAGAGGGTCGCTGAGTCAGGTTGACGACCGCGGGTCCCACGCATGTCGGCATCCGGGTACGCGCCATACTCGCCGGGGTACTCCTGTGTGGCGTCATCGCCGTGGGGCTGCCGTACGGAGAGTTTGTCCTCAACGGGACGCAGATGGGGCTGAATTCGTCGACGCCGGCGGCTTTCTTTCTACTCTTTCTGCTGGTCGCACTCGTGCAACCCGTACTCGGTGCGATCAGGCCTGGATGGTCCTTCACGCGGGCCGAGCTGCTGAGCATGTCGGTGATGATGATGATCACCACCGCCATCGCCGGCAGGGGTTTCGTCAGCATCGCCATCCCCATCATCAGCGGGGTTGGCTACTTTGCGACTCCCGAGAACGACTGGGCGGACCTGCTGGTGCCGCACGTGCCCACGTGGATGACACCACAGTCTCCGAGCGCCATCAAAGGGTTCTACGAAGGCCTGTCCGAAGGCGAGTCGATTCCGTGGGGTCCGTGGGTCGAGCCGCTGGCATGGTGGTTCGTGTTCATGATCGCCTTCTACACCGTCGTGGTCTGCTTCATGGTGGTGATGCGTCGGCAGTGGATGGACCATGAGCGCCTGCTGTATCCGCTGACGCAGGTACCGTTGAGCATGGTGCAGGACGGCAGATCCCCGGGACGGCCATTTCTCAGACAGCCAGCAATGTGGGTGGGGGCCTCGGTACCCTGCATCCTGCACGGGATCAACGGTCTGAGCCACTATTTTGAGTTCATCGGCACGCTGGAGCCCTCCCACTGGTTCACGCTGGTCCCGAACCTGGTGACGCTGCACCTGCGTTTCGACTGCATGTGGACCGGCCTCGCCTACCTGGTCAACACCAGCATCACTTTCAGCCTGTGGTTCTTCTTCCTGCTGGCCAAGCTCGAGCAGGCCTTCTTTGTTCGTATCGGCGTGTTCAATACCGAGGGGCTCGATATCTTCAGCCATACCTCGCACACGGGGATTCTGAGTCATCAGGTGCTGGGCGGCATGGTCGTCATGGTCATGCTGGGACTCTGGACGGCAAGGCGGCATCTGTGGGACGTGGTACAGCACGTCTGGCGCAACGGCGATCGATCTGATGCCGAGGAGCTGATCTCCTACCGCGTGGCGGTCATCGGGGTACTGTCAGGCGTTGCTGTCATGGGCTGCTGGCTCTGGAGTTCGGGTCTGTCTCTGTGGGCCGTCTGCCTGTTCCTGGCTGCGGCTTTCATCATTTTCTTTGCCCTGACACGTATGATCGTCGAGGGGGGGCTGGCGGCGGCAGTGCAGGGGATGTCCGGCTGCGGCGTCCTGGTCTCGAGCCTGGGTTCCACCGCGCTCGGCGTCAAAGCCGTGGTAGCGTCGGGAATGACCCTGGCGTGGGCGGGGGACCTGCTCGTGTTCATGATGGCTCCCTGTGCCAACGGCATCCGTATGCTCCACGGTCTGGGCCGTTACCGACGCCGGATCCTGGTGATGATGGCGCTGGCCATGGGTATCGGTCTGGTCGGCGGCGTGGCTACGATCATCGTGTTGAGCTATGAATACGGGGCCAATAACTACCACGGTTCGTGGGCCTGGTTCGCCAGGGAGCCCTTCCGCTTTGCCGCGAATCTGGCGCGCAATCCCACGGGTCCGAACTGGGACGGCTGGCTGTGGAACGGCGTCGGCGCGGTGGTCGTGGCCAGTCTGATCTGGGCGCGTCACAACCTGCTGTGGTGGCCGTTGCACCCCATCGGCTTCATCGCCGGCGGTACCTGGATTCTCAACAGCATCTGGTTCAGCATCTTTCTGGCGTGGCTGGTCAAGGTGCTCGTGCTCCACTATCTGGGAGCCAACGGCTATCGCGCCACGCGCTGGTTCTTCCTGGGCATGGTCCTGGGACAGTTCGTCGCCGGCGGTGTCTGGACCATCGTCGACGGCATTACCGGCATGACGGGAAACCGGATTCGTATGTACTGACGTCGAGTTCGCAGTGAATTGAGGCTTTGTCCCATGTCGGTAGTCAGACTACCGTATAGGGATTCTCACAGTCACTCCGCGGCTTCCGAGATACGAGAATAGCGACCGATGCGACTCAGATTCACGATCGTTACATGTGTTGTCGCTGCCTGCATCGCCTCCTCTGCGGACGAGCTTCGTCTTGAGAGCAAGGTGGATTGGGACTCGTGGACCTTCCCTCGCAGTGTGTTGGCACAGCACGAGGACGGCAGCATCAGCCTGCGACGGGTGGAGACGGAGATCAATGCCGTGGCGGATGCGCAGCAGTTCTTCCACGTGGTGAAAAGCAGCAGAGAGCCCATCCCCGGCGGAGTTCGCTCTTCACATTCTGCAGCTGACGCGGTCAAGAATGTCATCGATGGCAGGGCCGATACCTGGTGGCAACCCGACCCGGCCGACGGGATCGACGACTGGTGGTTCGGGGTCGATCTGGGCCGCATGGTCTACGCCACCAAGGTCCGCCTGATCTTTCCTGATACCACCGACGCTGAACCCTTCCGCAATTTCAGTGTCTACACCAGCAACGGTGAGCGATACGTCGCGGCAAAAGACGTGTTCGCCTTTGCACGCGCGGGCCGTACGATTCTTCCCAACGAAGATCGTGTGGTTGAATTCTCGCTGCGGACACTGGATCCAGGCGGCAGCGTAGGAGATCATCTGACCACATCGGACACGCTGGACTTTGCCCCCGTGCAGTACGTGCGCTTCGTCGCCGAGGAGATGCAGCCAGGGGCGGCCCTTGCCGAAATCGAGGTGATCACGATCGGTGAGAACCTGGCGCTGGACAGTATCGATCGTGGTGGGTCGATCCGCGTCGGTACCGATGTCCAGAACAGTGCCTCCCTCAGTGACGGAGATCACAACACCAAGTGGACCGTAACAGGAAAAAACAGCTGGATCGAGGAAGGGCACTTCATGGCGTGGGACCTGGGTGCCGCCTACTGGCTGGACCGTATGGTGATAGAGGTCAGTGTTCCCGGGCACCGCACGCTGTACGTTGAAGACTTTGAGATATCGACATCAGACGGCACGCCTCTGGACGGCCTGACCGTCGATCGGGCGCAGAGCGAGTTCGACTACAAGCCACTCACCCTGGTAGATGCCACCGGCAGCCCTGTTCAGCACTGGTACGACCTCAACTTCCCCCTGAGGAAGGCGCGCCACATCTTCTTCCGTCGCGTCAGTTTCTCCGACATCAGGGTGTGGTACACCATTCTGGAATATGCCCTATATGGCAGGGGGTATGCGGCGGAAGCCGAGATGACGTCGGGATTCATCGATCTGGGCGGAACCAAGAGCATCCGCAGCCTGTCATGGGACGCCGACCTGCCCCAGGGTACCTACATGGAGATCCGGTCGCAGACGGGTGATACATTTCTCTTCGAGCAGGAGTATTACCACAAGAACGGTGAGCAAGTCACCGAGGCTCAATGGAACAAGCTTCCCAAGTCGCAGAAACAGGATGTTGTCGAGATCCAGCGGCCGGGCTCCGACTGGTCCGGCTGGAGCCCGGTCTACACGACTCCCGAGGGCGTGTTCCAGTCGCCATCCCCGCGCCGCTACGCCCAGCTGCAGATCAAACTCGGCAACGACGACCCCGAGGTTACGCCCCGGCTGCATCATGTGGCGCTGCAATTCGACGCGGCACTGGTCAGTGGTGGCATCACCAGTCGGATCTTTCCGCGACAGGTCGCTTTCGACTCGTTACAGACATTCACCTACGTGCTCAAGCCGACGTTCCGTAGCGGTGACCAGGGCTTCGACCGCGTGCTGATCCTGACTCCGGACGCCGTCGAGGAGGTGTCGGTGCAGGTAGGCGGGGAAGCCGTGATCCCGCTGCTCGTGGAGATGCGTGGTGACTCGCTGCAGGTTGATCTGCCGCAGCGGGTCCAAGGGGACTCGGTAGAAGTGTCCTTTCAAGCACGAGTGCAGGCCAATGCCACGGCATTCGACGCCTGGGTGGGTCGTGTAGGGCAGGATCTGCGACAGGGGACGCGTCCCCAGAAGTGGCAAGCGGCGACGGTGTTCGTACCGTCGGTCGCCAGCGGCAACCGTCTGATTCGCCAGGTAGAGGTGACGTCGCTGGTGACGCCGAACGCCGACGGCGTAAACGATGAAGCGACGATCCGCTTTGCTCTGGCCAAGGTCGAAGGGAGCGAAGCTGAGGTCTCGATCTACGATCTGTCCGGTCGGCGGGTACAGACGGTGGCTGCGGGTGCCGATGTCTATTCCTGGGACGGACGCGATGAACGGGGAATGCTGCTGCCGCCGGGCATCTACGTCTGCCAGATCAAACTGGCCGCCGATACTGGCGAGCAGACCGTGCAACGCCTGATCAATCTCGCCTATTAGCGTCGACAGGCGCGCGGCCGATGTGCTGTCCGGTTAGTACGCCAGACCGATGATCCTGTGAGCCGCCTGCTCGCCAACGTCGGCGACCAGCGAGATTCTGCAGATATACGCCCCAGGGGGCAGCAACACGCCGCTGTCATCTGTCCCGTCCCAGGCAAAACCGGTCCCGTCCTGCGCGACCAGCCGTACCACTCGCCCCGACAGGTCGTGGATCGATACGTGTGCCGCGCCTGTCTCCACCTTGGCGAGCACGAAACGGATCGATGCCACGTCGTTGACGCCGTCGCCGTTCGGGGTAAATACCGTCGGCACGTCGACGCCACGGATCAGAGAGCCACCTGTAGCCACAGACGGTACGAACACCGTGGAGGCGTGCTGGTCCTCAGGGCGCACGCCCTGCAGCAGTTGCTGGCCAGAGATGCTCACCCAGGCATCAAACAGCGTGGCATTTGCCTGGATTCGCGATTGAAACTCGACCTCCACCGAATCACCCTGGATGAGTTCGGGTAGATCGACCTGCAGAGAGTCTCCAAGCATGGCCACAGCCACTGGGGACACCGCCACGCCCGCAACCCGTACCGCCACTTCACCAACAGGAGACGGAACCCGGATGTGCAGGCGGTCGAAGCCCTGATCACCTGAGCTGAACGTCGGTTGGAGCACGTAGGTGAATGTCTGCAATGAGTCGAAAGCCACCTGTCGCGGGAAGATCCGACTGGTGACACCGCCGCTGATCAGCGCCTCGTCGAAGTGCAGGGCGATGTTGCGCAGCACGGGCGTCACTTCGGGATCGTCATTGCCCAGCTTCACCTGCAGCTGCACGTAACGGCGGGGCGACGGCGACAGGAAGACCTCTTCCGGGAAGTCGTAGACCTGACTCCAGCCCGACCAGTCGGAGCCGGGGCGCTGGATCTCGATCACGTCCTGCTTCTGCGACTTGGGCAGCTTGTTCCACTGGGCTTCGGAGATCTCTATTCCGTTCTTGCTGAGGTATTTCCTCTCGATGAAGAACGTGTCTCCCGTCTGCGAACGAATCTCCACGAATGTCCCCGGTGGCAGATCGGCGTCCCACGTCAATCGCCGGATGCTGCTGGCCCCACCCAGATCGATGAAATCCGACACCATCTCCACCTCCGCCACGTAGCCCTCGCCGAAGAGCATGAACTCCGTGATTGCGGCGATCTGCCTGGCTACGCTGGCGCTGGAATTCCAGAAGGCGTATCGCACCTTCCTCGGTGGGAACTGCATGTCGAACAACAAGCGTACTGGACTGGTGGCGTTGTCCACTACGGTCACTTCCTCAAAATCGAGGCCGCTGCGAATCCGATCGGCGGTCAGTCCAGTGGACTGCTCACCTGCCGATGTGGCGAGGGCGTAGCTGAAGCCACCCCGGTGTTGCCTGACGTCGAGGAAGGCCCGGTCCACCCAGTAGACGACGCCGGCATCGAGCTCGAACCAGTGGCCCTGCTCGCGCCACTCTCCAGTCGATGATACCGTCCAGACAGAGTTCATGTCCCCATCGACCAGGGGCAGCAGGTTGCTCAGATCCGTCCCACCCCGCACGCCGCCGCCACGTTCGACGGTGCCGAGCACGGCATTGTCGCCGATGGTCGTCACCTCGACTTCGGCCAACGCCGCCCCGGGTTGAAACTCCTCGGCGACGAAGCGCACGTACTGCACCAGGGCGAAGTCCAGCGTGTCGCCCGTCGTCAGGTACTCACCGGTGCCTGCCCCCTGATGCACCGTCTCCAGGACATATTCGACGGTACGCTCCTCGTTGGGCTCGGAGGTACGCCCCACGCGGGTGAAGCGGAAGATGTCCCTGGCCGCCGTGGCCCGGACCCCGTCGTTGACGTAGACGCTGAAACTCCGGAAGGGCTTCACGTCCAGCGTGTCGGGGAAGGTGAGTTTGATCTTCTGCGCCAGGACCATCCGACCCAGGTCCACCTCGATCCACCAGAAGTCGAGCCGGTCTTCCTGGCTTGGTTCCCACCACGTATCCTGCCGGCCATCGATCAGGTTGTCCGCCGTCTCCTCTCCAGAGCCGACGACGCGGATGCCGCCGGGAATGGGGTCACGAGAGCCCTTTATGACGTGAAGGAAGTCCCGGGCGTTGGCGACGGCGTCGATGTTCTTGTCGATCCGGCTCAGACTGATATCACCGCTGGCGCCGAACTCCAGCACGCCCGGCGGAATGGCCCACGAGTTCCAGTCGGCCCGGCTGTCAAACTCGAGCACGTCCCCGTAGGCTGTCACGGCACCGAAGAGGGCCACAACGGCCAGGCGGCGCAGCGCCTTGGTGCTGAGGACCTGCCTCGGAGTGATGCTGAATTCTCTCATGCCGCGTCCTCAGTAAGCAATGGCGACGGTTCGGATCTTTTCAAACGTGCCCAGATCGGTCTCTACAGCTACGCGGACCAGATAGGTTCCGGGTGGCACCTGACGGCCCTCGATCTGGCCGCTCCAACTGTCGATGTACCGGCCCTCGCTCCGCGACTCGGACGCCAGACGCCGCACGAGCCGGCCGGCCAGGTCGTAGACGCCGGCCTCGACGCCGCCTGAGGCGATGCCGTGCAGCGTATAGGACAACTGCAATTCGTCGTGTATGCCGTCGCCGTTGGGTGTGATCACCGGTGATTCCAGGTCCAGCTCGGAGAGCACCTCGAGCTTGTCGAGGGGGGCGATCACCCGCAGGTCGTTGGTCGAGACCGTGGGTGTGGCGTCGCCGCCTTCGATCAGTGATATACACCGCTCCATCCGCCACTGTAGGCCCGCTATATCCTGCTGAAATTGGGACCGTCCATTTCTTTTTAATTTCAGGTGAATCGAAATTTTTCATAACACCGGTTTCCTGCCATGTTCCATCACGGTTCGGGCCGCGCCAATCCGGCCACTCATCACAATAAACAAAACCATGCAAGCTGAAAAACACCGCAATAGTCATGCAGAGGACTTTAAAGTTCATGTAACATCTCCGTTGTAATTTTAAATAGAAAATAT
>PBSR01000274.1 GCA_002726335.1 Gemmatimonadaceae bacterium | reverse complement strand
TTGGCATACCCATCTTCGTGAATTTGCAGCACGCCTGTTCAAATAGGCTGTGGTGGGTGGAGTAGTCTTCGATAGTTTACCCCTGGTTTGGGATCGGGCCCTGGCCGCGAGCGTAGTGCTGCATTTTCGGACACTGGTCGAACAGAAGGTTATCCTCAGTCTTCCTGGGGATTAGCGATGAGCTACGCAGAATATCTCAAGAAAGCTACGGCGCTTAAGCGTCAGGGAGACATGGCAGGTGCAATCGAGGCCATTGATCAGGCGCTCGATCTGTGTTCACCTGGAGATAGCGGGGCTCCTCAGGCCTTGAAGAAGAAGATCGCCTACCTGATTGCTGCGGATAGGAAGCAGGAGGCCTTGGTGTCCGCAGAAGTCCTCGTTGGGAGAGCGGAGGAGGGAGCTATGGGCATGGAACAACTCGTCGGTGCGCACTGCTCGATTGCTCTTCAGGAAAGAGTGAAGGCAAAGGCTGCCTTGGGCGATTCTGTCGGCGCCTTCTCCGACCATGTCAGAGCAGTCTGGTGGTGGCAGCAGGCGATGTGCCTTCAGGGCCGGGTGAAGGAGCACTCACCTGTCAGGGCTGCATCTCGGCTTGTGGAGATTGTTGCTACGCTGAATGGTGATATGTCTCAGGCGAGCATTCGAGCCGCAACAGCCGAGGGGCTCACGATGGGCGATGCAGAACAGATGGTGGCTCTGTTTGACCTACCGCCCGGGGGGGGCAGGTGGCCCGGTGGTCGCGGGTGACATTCCGGCGAGGTTGCCAAATTGCGACTGGCGGGCGCGCAGACCTTCAAAGACGACTCGGAGACACATGATCACTGAAGATCAACTGGCAGTGACGTTAGCGACCTACGATCGCGATTCAGATATCGTGACGACGGAGCGATATCACGAATGTGGAATTGATCCGCTGATGCCTCGCCTTATGAGGGCTGCACTCAATCAGATGAGCGATGGCCCGGCAATGGTCTCCCGATATGCAATCTGGGCAGAGACCTTCGTTTTCTCTATCAACAGCGACGAGATGACCGCGACGGACAGCGTCGGCGACACCCTCGTGTTCGTCCACTCAGACGCACGCAGCATGGTGGAAGCATCCTCATGGGGGCAGCTCAAGGCCTTGTACCGATAACCGGCTTCGAGCGTCACATGGTCGTAGGTCTGACCTGCCCCCACTTTTGTATCCACGTCTGCTCTATACTATCAGTAGACCCGAATCCCGGAGATGACCGGATGGCCGTCACCTGCCGTGAGATCGTTCAGCAGAGCCTCGTCTTCGCCGCCCCGTCGCGGATTCCCTTCGCCATGGGCGGCGGCTTTCCCTCCGACTTCCGGGGCGTCAGCCGGGGGCGGGCTCCCAATCGGCAGATGCAGGACTGGACCGAGCGCGACGGCTACTGGGACATGATCGACGAATGGGGCAACCAGTGGCGTCGTCTCGAGAGCATCACCAAGGGCGAGGTGCACCGCGGCGCCATCGAGGAGGGCTGGGAGCTGCTGGAGACCTACGACTGGCCCGACGTGGATCGCGCCGATCTGTACGAGGAGGCAGCTGCGCGCGTGACCCAGTTCCACGGAGAGGGCTTCTACGTCCAGGGCCACGTGGGCATGTCCTTCGACATCGCCCGCTACATGCGGCGCATGGAAGTCTTCCTCACCGACTGCGCCGCCGAGCCGGACCGCGTGAAGGGCCTGTTGGACCAGATCGCCGACCTGCTCGAGCGCCAGGTCCACCGCTACGCCGACATCGGCGTCGACGGGATCTCCTCCGGGGAGGACTGGGGCACCCAGGACCGCCTGCTGATGAGTCCGGCCATGTTCCGCCAGCTCTTCAAGCCCGTCTACGAGCGCGTCGTGGGCGCCGCCCGCAGCCGCGGCCTCAGCTTCCGGCTGCACTCCTGTGGCTTCGTGCGCGAAATCATCCCCGACTGGATCGAGACGGGGGTCAATATCCTGCAGTTCGACCAGCCCGAGATCCACGGCATCGACTACCTGGCCGAACATTTCGGCGGTCAGGTCCACATCGAGAGTCCTGTCGACATCCAGACGACGCTGCAGACGCAGGATCACGACCGAATCGCCAGCGCCGCCCGCGACTACATCGACAAGCTCGCGGCCCCCTACGACGGCGGCTTCATCGCCGGCTACTACGGCTCCAACCCGGCCCTGGGTCTGGAACCGGAGTTCCAGGAGACCGCGTCGCAGGTCTTCCAGGAGCACGGCCAGAGCCCCTGGCGACAGGGGGTGGCCGCCTGAATAACCGTCGGCTTAGCGCTTCTCGATCCGCACTGTGTCGTCCTCCTTTTGCCTGCAACATCACCTGGGCATCGGCAAAAGTTGAGAGAAGTGCCATGACCAAGCGCATCATGGAACACCTGTTCCTGGTGCGTATTCGATTACCCCTTCATCCTCACTGACCCATCATCGCGGCGCCGGGGGATCATCGAATTGTGGCACGGATCATGATCTTTCCAAGATCGGCCGGGGTCTGGGCACACGTCGCATGCCTTGCCGTGGTGCTTTGCCTGGGTGCTTCCCTGCGCCTGAACGATCTGTCCAAAGGCTGGATCGACTCCTCCGACACTCTGCGCGAAGGTGGTGAGGCTTTCCACCGCTTCCATCCAGACGAAGCAACCCTCATCGACGCGGCCCTGGAGTTCGAGCATCCCCTCGATCCACCGATCACGGTGTACGGAGCCGTACCCCTGTATCTGCTCCGGCTGGCCCTATGGGGTAGCGGCCAGCAAGGGATGGAGAGTCTCGACGAACTTGGGGCTCCTTCAAGAGAGCGGGATCTGTTCATTCTTGCCCGGAGCCTGGCAGCGATCGCCTCCTGGCTGGCCGTGGGGTTGGCCTACTTCACGGGTCGGTTGTTATGCACGCGGGAGGCAGGGCTCTTGGCCGCGTTGTTCACGGCCACGGCGCCGATCGCAGTTCAGCAGGCCCACTCCTACACCGTCGACAGCATCTTCACGACGCTGACGACGGCGGCGATCCTATCGCTCATCATCTCGCACCGGGGCAAGAGCCTGCTGCCCTGGATTCTCTCTGGTGTACTGATCGGCCTGTCCGCCGCGACCCGCCTCGTGGGGCTGGCGCTCATTGTTCCCGCATTCCTTGCGCAGATGACCGGTGCCACCGGGTCGGTCACGGAGCGCCTGCGCAAGGCCCTGAATGGCCGGTTGGCCCTGGTTTCGACGGGAACGTCCCTGTCGACCTGGGCTTTTCTCAAATCTCGGTACAGGACCTCGGCCGTGTGGGCCGGAACATAAAGCAAGCGACCTGTCGGTGGCTGTGACGCGGCGCCTGAGCGCTGGTGGCCAGCCCTGTAGAGATCGTCTATCGTGCCAGATCCTGCGAATGACAGAAGGCGTTCGAGCAAAGGGCGTGCTGAGCAGGCCTACTGGCGGCCGCACTCACCGCGATCCTGGCGGGGGGGCGCGGTGGCAGTCACTGCGGGATTTCTTTGGGAACTGAAGCCTGACCGAAGCCGCTATGGAGAAACGCAATGGAGCCGCACCTGATCCTCTTCGGGAAGAAGTCTCATTACACGGATACGTGCGGGGCTCGAGTTTTCCTCGATAACAGGCACCCGCAGAAGCTATACATGAAGAAATAGAGCCAGCCGTTTCGCCTTTAGGACTCATTCCACTTCCCGAGCTTCTTTAAAGTCACATCCGCGGTCGCCAGCCAGCCCTATCAACTCTTCGAACGGGGTCTGGTGCATCCACGCCGCTTTCTTCTATAATTGCACTGAGTCAAACAGTTCCACGCTAACGACGACTCCGAAAGGCGAGCCGATTGATGAGTACTACTGTTGGTAGGACCCAGTCAAAGGTGGGGGGCAACGGGAATGAACAGGTACCGCGCTTTCCCGGTATCCCCAGCACCTCAGATGGTTCGGGGACGGTTGTCTGGGTCGAGACCCACATCAGCCAGGGGGCAGGGGCGTACCCTATCACGTCGTCGACATCGATGGCCCACGGATACAACACGGCTGTCGTTAACGGCGTGGCCAATCTCTGGGGAGAGCAATTGCAGTATTTTGAACCCGAGAGTGAGCACAGTTCAGCCACCGTCTGTGAGGGCTTCGCTCTGGCCGGCGGTCGAGTGACCAACTTCACATCGGGTCAGGGGCTGATCCTGATGAAGGAGGTGCTCTACACGATCAGCGGCAAGCGCCTTCCCGCGGTGTTCCATATCGGCGCACGAGCTCTGACCAGTCAGAGCCTCAACGTCCATGCCGGCCACGACGATGTCATGGGCTGCGAGGACGTGGGTTGGGGAATCCTGTTCACCCGCGATGCTCAGGGAGCCGGCGATCTGGCACTGATCGCTCGCCGCGTCGCCGAACGCACGGCGACCCCTTTCCTCAACGTCCAGGACGGCTTTCTCACCACGCACACGGTCGAAAACGTCCTGCTCCCGGAAGACGAGCTCATGCGGGAGTATGTGGGCGATCCCGCCGCCAATCTGGTGAATCTGTTCGATCCTGCGAAGCCGCTGATGACCGGCGTGGTGCAGAATCAGGACAGCTATATGAAGGGGAAGATCGCGCAGCGTTCGTACTACGACCGGGTGTTGCCCGAGTTGAAGGAGGCCATGGCCGAATTCGCCAGACTTACGGGGCGTGAATACGGCGTGGTCGAGTCCTACCGTATGGATGATGCCGAATACGCCATCGTCGGCATGGGTTCGCTCATCGATACCGCCGAAGCGACGGTGGACCACATTCGCCAGCATCTGGGCATCAAGATCGGCGTCGTACATATCACCTCGTTCCGTCCCTTCCCATCGGTCGAGCTGGTGGAGGCGCTGCAGCATGTGAAGGCCATCTCGGTGGTGGAGCGCATGGACAACCCGCTGTCACAGTCGAATCCGGTGACTCGCGAGGTGAAGGCGGCCTTTGCCGATGCGCTGATGAGGGTTGACGGCTATCCGACAGTCACGGCCATGCCCCAGATCTATTCTGGCTCAGCCGGTCTCGGCTCCCGGGATGTGCACCCCGGTCACTTCCTGGCCGTCGCCCGCAACATGGCCGGCGGCGAGGGCAAGCGCTATTTCGCCCTCGGCATCCGCCACGATCTGGCCCTTCCGGAGGAGGAGAACCCCGATATTCGCCCCGAGGGCAGCATGTCCATGCGCGGCCACTCCGTCGGCGGGTATGGTTCGGTGACCACCAACAAAGTGATCGCCACCATCGCTGGCGAAGTGTTCGGCAAGAACGTGCAGGCCTATCCCAAGTACGGCTCCGAGAAGAAGGGCCTGCCCACCACCTATTACCTGACGGTGGCCGACGGCCCGATCCGGACACACTCCGAGCTGACCCACGTCGACTTCGTTCCCCTCAATGACGTGTCGGCCTTTCTCACCTCACATCCCCTGGCCGGACTGCAGCCGGGGGGCAGTCTGTTCATCCAATCGCCCAAGGAGAAGCCCGAGGATATCTGGGCTGACGTGCCGCCGGGCGCAAAGGAGGTGATTCGCGAAAAAGGCTTTCACGTGCTGGCCCTGGATGCGGCCCATATCGCGCGCGACGTGGCGCCCACCGCCGATCTGGCGGTGCGTATGCAGGGCATCGTCCTGCTGGGCATCTTCCTGAAAGTGACTCCCTTCTCCGAGCAGGCGGGCATGTCGGACGACGAGGTGATGGCGGGCGTCGAGAAAGCGTTGCGAAAGTACTTCGGCAGACGTGGAGAAGCCGTCGTACAAGCGAACCTGGATGCGGTAAAGAGAGGGCATGACGAGGTGATCGAGCTGCCCGCCGAGGTGATCGCAATGCAGGTGAACAGCCCCAAATTCAACGGTGCGTCGGATCTGATCACGCCAGTGTTCGCCGCTCAACAGGAGGCCTGACATGGGTGTGACGACGCAGACAGATATCAAGGAGCTCAGCGATAGCGACGTGGCGAGCCCGGCTTCGGCCGGGCTGCCAAAGGTCTGGGATGCGCAGGACTTCTTCGAAAACGTCCTGCTGGCCTACGATCATGGAGAAGACGACGAGCTGGTGGCCGACGAGGCGCTGGCGCGCAGCATCATCCCCGCCGGCACCGGGGCCCATCGTGACTTCAGCTACATCGCGCCTGAGATCCCGCGGTTTCTGAACGACAAGTGCGTCGGCTGCATGACGTGCGTGACGGAGTGTCCGGATACCGCGATCCTGGCCAAGGTGGTCGAGACTCCCGTGCTGGACGAGAAGCTGCAGGAGGTCGACGGGCAAACGGACGTGGAGTATCTGCGCCAGCAGTTTGCCACGACCAACAAGTTCGCCAAGGTGCCAGAAAAGAAGGGCGCTACACCAGGCCAGTTCGGTATTTTCGTCGACCCGACGAAATGCAAGGGCTGCGCCGAGTGCGTGGAAGCCTGCTCGGATCTGGGGTACGATGCACTGGAGATGGTAGAGAAGGAGGACGACACCGTTCCCGTCTACCAGACGGGCATGGATTTCATGCGCTGGCTGCCACCGACGCCGACGGAGTACATCAGCGACAAGGTGGCGGTGGACATGATGCTCGCCGAAGAGAGCCTGTCTCCCTTTGTCGGCGGCGCCGGATCGTGTGCCGGCTGCGGTGAGGCGACGGTGCTGCGCATGTGGCTGGCGGCGATGGGATACAAGTACGGATCGGAGCGTCTCGGCATCGTGGCCGCCACCGGCTGCAACACGGTATACGGATCAACTTATCCCTACAATCCGTACACTGTCCCCTGGACGAACAGCCTGTTCGAGAACGCCCCGGCCGACGCCATCGGCATCCGCATGCGTTGGGATCAGCTCGGATGGCAGGACAAGCAGCTGTGGGCTATCGGCGGCGATGGCGCCATGAACGACATCGGCTTCCAGAGCCTGAGCCGGATGATGGCGAGCGGTCTCAACATCAAGGTCCTCATCCTCGATACCCAGGTGTACTCCAATACCGGTGGTCAGTCGTCGACGGCGACCTACCAGGCACAAGAGACCAAGATGAGCCAGCACGGACGCGTTATCGGCGGCAAACAGGAGCTGCGCAAGGAGATCGGCCGGATCTGTATGATGCATCCCAACACCTTTGTGACGCAGGTGTCAGCCGCCATCCCCAACCACTTCTACAAAGCTATCCTGGACGCGGCCAGCTTCGATGGTCCGGCCATCGTCAACGCCTATACGACCTGTCAACCCGAGCACGGTGTCGGTGACGAAGCCGCCCGTCGGCAGGCCAAGCACGCAGTCGAGTCTCGCGCCTTCCCGGTGTTCGTCTATGACCCGCGCAAGGGGGAGACGCTGAAACAGCGTCTGAATCTGCAGGGAAACCCCGGACAGAAGGACGACTGGTACACGATCCGGAAGACGGGTGAGGTCGTGGACTTCGTCAACTTCGCCCGCACCGAGGGACGTTTCGCCAAACACTTCGACAAGGAAGGCAATCCCTCCGAGACACTGCTCGCGGCGCAGGCGGATCGCCTGGCCAACTGGCATCTGCTGCAGGAGATGGCCGGCGTGAGGGTGGACCCGGAGTAGTCAGCCGGACAGGGTCAGCCCTCACCACGGGGCTTGCGGGCCGTCAGCGTATTGGCGGCATGCCGGTGCCTGGGGCCTTCCGGGTGCTCGTGCTCGAAGACCAGGCTGCTGCTGTCGAGGATGTCCCAGGTCGAATAAGGCTCTGCCAGCTCACCCTCGCGGAAGAGCCCGACCATCAGCCCCTCCTGGTCCGGCGGCTCTGGCACGGTGTCGGTGAACACGCCCACCGTATGGCAGCCGCCATCGACGGTACGCTGTTGCAGGCGCTGAATCACAGACTGCCAGTCACAACGCGGGATCAGGTGCAGGCATCCGTGACAGACCACGAGATCCAGCGCTTCGGGCAGCTCGTAGTCGCGCATGTCGCAGACCGAGGCGGTTACCTCGACACCGAGATCAGCTGCCACTGATTCCAGCTTGCTGATGCCGGTGGGGGAGATGTCCGAGGCGAAGGTCACGTGGCCGAGGCTGGCCAGATAGAGGGCATTGCGTCCCTCGCCGCAGCCGAGATCGAGAACACGGGATCCTGCCGGAAGGCTGGCGGCGGCGACAACGTCCTTGCCGGGTTTGCCACCCCCGAACGTATCGAGTCGGCCTGGACGACGGTAGCTGGCTTCCCAGAAGGGTGTCTTGCTCATGCAACGCTTTCGTGACTGGCGTGATCTGAGGAAGAAGGCCAGAACCGTTCCGGCTGGCAAGGAGACGATCGGGACGACGCAGGTTGACACTGTGCGACAGGGACACCGTAGTTGACTGGTATGACCGATTTTTCGCTACAGGCGCCGATTGCGGCGCAGAACCCGCCTATGGCCATGCCACGGATGACATCCCGTGACAGTGGAGAGTGTGGATAGGTGTAGCCGTAGTATCAGATAAATCTGACCCGAGCCCCGCTGTCGATCAACGATGGCGGGGCTTTTCTCGTTCTGCCCACCAACCACGGAGGCCATTGAGATGACCAGCACTTTCGTTTCCACATCGATTCCGTACGTCAACGCCGCGCCTCACGTGGGTTTTGCCCTGGAACTCGTGATCGCGGACACCATCGCCAGGTGGCACCGTCTGCAGGGCGAGGATGTGTTCTTCCTGACCGGCACGGACGAGAACGCCCTGACCAACGTGAGGGCGGCTGAGCAGCTGGGGATCACCCCCGGGCAACTGTGTGATCGCAACGCACCGCTCTTCGAGAAGCTGGTGTCGGCCCTGGGGATCTCGGCGGATGCATTCGTCCGCACCTCGGGGTCCGGACACCACGCGGCCGTGCAGAAGCTGTGGAGCTCGCTGCGAGCCGACGACCTCTCGCTGCGCGGCTATCGGGGGCTCTACTGTGTGGGCTGCGAGCGTTTCTACGAACAGGAGGAACTCAGTGAGGGACTGTGTCCTACTCATCGGGTGCCGCCAGAAGCCGTAGACGAGGAGAATCACTTCTTCGCCCTGTCTCACTATCAGTCACAACTCGAAGCCTGGCTGACAGAAGGTGTCCTCCATGTCACACCCGCCTCGCGGCAGCGGGAGGCACTGGGTTTCATCGCTCAGGGTCTGCGCGACGGCAGCGTATCGCGCTCACGGGAGCGCTCGCGGGGGTGGGGTGTTCCCGTGCCGGGGGATTACAGCCAGACCGTCTACGTCTGGGTGGACGCCCTGACGAATTACCTGTCCGGCCTGGGGTACGGATCGGGGGCAGAGGCTTTCGCCCGCTATTGGCAGGGGAGCGGTCGGCGGGTCCACATCATCGGCAAGGACATCCTCAGATTCCACGCCGTGCTGTGGCCGGCGTTGCTCGCCTCCGCCGGTCTGCCGCTGCCCACGTCTGTCGTCGTTCACGGGTTTCTGAGTGTGGATGGTGAGAAGATCAGCAAATCGCGGGGGAACGCGGTGAGCCCCTTCCCGGTGATCGACAAGTACGGCGCCGATGTACTCCGCTACTACCTGCTGCGCGCCATTCCAGCGGGAGCCGATGGGGATTACTCGGAGTCGCGGCTCGAAGAGGTGTATCAGGCGGATCTGGCGAACGGACTGGGCAACCTGGTGCGTCGGCTCGAGACGCTGTGTGAACGAGCGGGATTCCGGACGGACGGTCAGTCAACGCCGGAGGCTACATCCGTCGTGCGTGACGCCACGGGGGAATATCAGTTCCAACAGGCGCTGCGGCAGCTGTGGGATGAGATCGCTCAGTTGAACCGCAGTATTGACCGTGCCAAACCATGGGAGGCCCTGCCCCCTGGTGAGTCAGCGGATCTCCACCGGGATCTGGCGGACTGGGTACGGCGGATACGGCAGGTGGGTGCGGGACTCCGGCCGTTTCTGCCGCACACGGCCGTCGAGATCGAACAGCGGTTCTCGAGTCCTGCGGTCAAGGTGGGAGAGGTGCTGTTTCCGCGACGATGACAGGGCGGCCTGTCATCATCCTGCCTGACCATTTCAACCGATCAGCCAGCGTTGCGCCGATCCGGGCTCAGGTCGGTGACCCGGATGTTGTCCCACCACAGGTAGGAGCGGAAGGTGCGGCAGCCGATGAGGCCTGCCCCTTGCATGTCCGGGTCGGTAACGGTGCAGTAGGTGATGCCGTCCACGGCCACGGAGAGAGTCGATCCGCGCTTGGTGATGGCCACGTGGTAGGTGCGGCCCTGCTCGCAGTGGTGGGCGTAGGTCTCACCCAGCAACTCGAAGCCCGGGTTGTGACGGATGCGGATCCGGCCCATGGCCGAACCGTCCGGGTAGGTGTGATCGCCGGCCCGCAGGAATGTGACGATATGCCCGTTCAGCCCGTGATACGCACCGTAGCGGGCGCCCGCCCGGGCGTCTCGAGAGGCAGACAGGGGGCGGCCGGAGGGGTCGGAGTAGGCGAGGAAGAAGTTGATATTGTTGACGTCGAGGGAGGAGCTGATCACATGGGCGTCGAACTCGATGAGGATGTCGCTTGGAAAGCTCTGACGGCACCACACCGTGGCGACGGCGAAGCCCTCTTCACCCTGGTCACGATCGGGATCGGCGCGGACGTGGAGACGCCCGTCTGCGAGCCAGACTCGTTGCCCACCCTCGACCCACCAGTCATCCAGTCCGTGGGAGAAATCCTCGAAGAACAGAGCGTTCTCACGGGCAGCGGGTGGGTTCCCGGGTGCACCGGCGCAGGCGGACAGCAGGAGTGTGAGGGTTGTGGCGGCTCGGAGCATGAGTCAGTCCGGGGCGATCTTGGCCAGGCATGCGCACTGGCGTTGTAGCAGGCTGTCGCTGACGGCCTCGCGCTTCCAGGCGCGGATCTCTCCATAGGACGCGGTGGCGACGGAGTGGGTCGAGTTGGCATCCGAGAGCAATCCGATACCCTCCGTTCGGTTCTGTGGTCGTCCGCCATAGGTCGAATCGTACGACTGCCCCAGGTCGATCGTTGCGACGCGCCACTTCCCGGCATTGCCGCCACCGCTTTCGAGGACGTGGAAATGCGGCCGTGCCCAACGTTTCCTGCGTCCGATGGTGCCCACCGGCAAGGTGGTGCTCTAGACGTACTTCACCTGCCGGGGGACACGCAGGAACGTCTTGGAGAAGATCACGTACAATCCCGCGGCACTGTCGTTGGTCTCCTTGTATCGCTCATCACCGCCCGGTGGAAGCTGATCGACCTTCCAGCACCAGCTTAAGATGGGGAATTCTCGCGGGTTCCAGTGCGCCCATCGCAGCAGGATGACGGAGCTGCCCCGATCCTCGGCAGCCAGATAGTGGTCGTCTCCCTGCCTGACGACCCGGTAGGGCTTGTGTTTGTTGTTGTCTTTCCTGAACCATCGCCAGCCGGTGGGCAGTGCGCCCGGGTCTGACAGCGAGAAGTCCTCCAGGACGATGTACGGCTTGCGGGTCAGCTGTGCTTCGACGACGGCGGGGGAGAGTCGTCGGTGAACAGCGGTGCGAGTGAGTTTTCGGTAGCCATCGGTGACGGAGGATGCCTCGCCACAGTCGGTGAAGGACCACCTGCCCGCGTGCCTGCGGAGACGACACTCAACGTTCTGTTCCATACCGGCAGAACGGAGGGTCACACGCGCAATTCCGTCCCTGTCAGAGGACTCGACTCCGGATGCTCTGACGTGAGAGGTGTTCGCCGCCAGGAAAAACGAGTCCAGGTCGGCGGCGATGCGCTGCCTCAGCGCGAGATCGATCCGCGACCGATGAGCGGCGTCGAAGCGCCTGAACTCGGCCTCTTCCATGAGCTTCTCGAACTCGACGAGGGCGTCTTCGACATAGTCGCCGAACACCTGTTCCGCCACATGGGCCACATCGACGTGTTCATCAACAACACGAAGCAAGGCCTCACGCCGCGCTGCGGCGGGTAGAGCGAGAGCTCTATTAACAGCCGCAACCGCTTCTGAGATCTCGGAGTCCAGCAACTGTTGAGCCTCGCCCCAACTCGGGCAGCTGATCGAAACGAGGAGACAGGTCAGCCAGAGACAGAGGGACCGGGAGAGCGGCCTGAAAGGCAAGCGTGTGAACTCGTCGGCAGGAGGATCGGGGACTGTGATGTGGACGCCCAGGACGGCCTGGGGTTGCAGGACGGCCATGCTCGTCCTACCCGGGAGGACGTTCCAGGATCATCGTTCGAGGCACGAGTCCAAAGCGTTCGTAGAACGAGAGGGCACGCTCGTTGCCTACGATTACAGCCACGGTGATTCGTCTGACATCGGCTTCGTCCAACCAGCCCAGCGTTCGTTTCATGAGGGCCTCGCCGAGACCCTGGCTGCGATATGGCTCCTCAATGAAGAGGGACTCCACCTCGCCGCTAGAGTCGGCATCGATGGTCGAGATACAGTAACCCACCAGAGCGGTCTTTCTGGCCAACCGCACGGTATCGATTCGAAGGGCACCTTGGCTGCCTTTGCGCTCCAGGCCGAGCCGTCGCTGAGCGAAGGTGATCTGCTCGAGGGCAGGACCGAAGGCAGGGGAGACATCGGCGTGGTGGCGACGCTGCTGTTCCCAGAGAAAACTGATGGCATCGAGCAGCTCCGGGCCGCCGTGGGCGAAGATGGGTTCGGCCATGGCTCTCAGCGGCGGATGAGGCGGGCCCAGTAGGTGCCGCCGTCGTCCTCAGCGATCAACTCCGCCTGCCATGAGTTACCCCCAGCCAGCTCTACGAGAGAGGAATAGTCTGCATACAGCCAGTCGAACTCGGCACCGCGGGCCTCGCCGTAGTGGAGACGGAAGCGCGTTTCGCCGCGGTATCTGCCACTGTCTTCGAGTTGCCGTTGGTAGGCCAGATGGACCGGCGTCTCGGTGCAGGTGACGTCCAGCGAGTCGGTCAGGATCTGGTCGCCTTTGGGGACGATCCCTGCCAGGTGCCGTAACCAGACTCCCAGGTCGGACAGAGTGCCCGCGATTCCTAGACCGTGGCCGAGCATCAACACGGTGTCGAAGGACCCGGTGCTCACATTGAGCAGACCGGTCGTCCTGGCGTCGTTGACGCCGCGTTCGCGCATGACGGTGACGGCGTCGTCGCAGATGTCGATGGCGGTCACCGCCAGGCCACGATTCTGCAGTATGAGGGAGTGCCGGCCGGCGCCGGCGCCAACGTCGAGTACCGAGCCGCCGGCAAGGTTGATCACCGTTTCCTCCTCCGGCCACTTGGGCTCCGCCGAGAAGAACCCAGCGACGTCGATTGAGCCGGAGTCACCATCCTCTCGATCGAGGATCAGCTCATGCTGCAGCCGGCCAGCGTGGTGGTCGCGCAGAGCCAGCCCCATGGGGGCCATGGCAGCGAGATCAGGCATGCGTCTGCAACATCATCATTGATCCAGGCTGGACCGGTAGAGACGAATCCGAGTGCGCTCCTCCATGAATTCATCCTCCAGTGACCAGCCCCACTCGGCCGCGATCACCGGTCTCTTGTGCGGCGACAGCACGACCATACTCGGCGACAGCAGGGCCAGCTGGACGAGAATCCCGGGCAACAGAGACTTCTCCGGCAAGTGCAGGGCGTAGCTGCAGACGATGAGGCTGAAGGTCTCGCCGGTCAACGCTCCCGCGGCGATCTGCTCGAAGGACAGGGCTCTGGCCGGTTGACCCGTTCGGTCCTGATACGCCGCACCTGTGTGCGGATCGATGCCCTCAATCCGCGGATAGCCGAGCTGGCGCAGAGCCAGCGTCACCTCACCCGAACCACAGGCCAGGTCGAGCACGTGGGTTGTATCCACCTGCCACCTGGAATGGGCACGACGCAAGGCGGACCGGATGGTGGCCTCGTCGGGGTTGCAGTACTCGTCGCCGAACTCCTGGTAGAAGCCCTCAACACCGTAGCTGTCGTAGCGCCGGCGAAAGCCGCCATCTGCCGACCTGGCCGTCACAGGAACCGCTGCAGCATGTGGGCGTTGGCCAGGGCGGGTGCCATGTCGAAGGTGCCCTCGTCCTCCAGGGACCAGGACGTGCCAAGGATACGGTCCAGGAAGGCGGCTGCGGCCAGCGTGGCCGACGGACAGTCGAGAATCTCGCTCAAAATGTCGAGGCGGAGGCGGGTCATGTCGGCGTGCTTCTCCGACGACCCTTCGGGCAGCCGGTTGTTGAGGAAGCGTGCCGGCTGATAGGCCCGAGGACCGATCACCCCCTTGGGATCGATGGCGAGCCAGCCGCGCTGCTCGTCGAGGAGGATATTCTCGTGATGCAGGTCGCCGTGGAGCAGGATCTCGGTGGGTTCGTCTGTCAGCAGTTGACGGAGCAGATCCTCAGCGGTCTGCATCAACTCCTCCGGCATGGTGCCGGCCAGCTCGGGCGTCGTGCGATTGCGCGTGAAGGCTTTCGCCACCTGGTCTGTGAGGTGAGGCATGCCGTGCTCCTGAGGCACGGTCACCGGCAGCTCCCGCATGATGGCGCCGGCCAGGCGGGTCTGCTCAGCGTCGTCGCAGCCAGACTGAAAGAGCATCGTTCCCGGCTGGACCCGGTCCATCAGGATCGCCCCCAGGTCGTGATCGCTGTCGATGAAACCGACCGCCGCCTGGCCGTCGTAGGCGCGCAGGGCCTCCATCTCGGTGTACAGGTCGTCGTGGGGGACACCGATCTTGAGGGCCACCGGGCAATCCTCGGCGGTGGTGGTCAACTCTATGTAGTTCATGCTCATGTGGGGCGCCGGGATACCCTCGGCCAGATCCCATCTGTCCCGGCAGGCAGCGGCGACTCCGGGCAGCCCGGGCAGCCAGGCCCGTGCGCGGTCGCCGAACACTCTCTCAGCGTTTTCTACGAGCTTCTGCGGAATGTCCATATCTGCCAAGGTGATGTCGCCGCATGGACAGTGGCAAGCTTCAGTTGCATGGGGCGCACCAGGTACGTATGGTCTCGATCAGGAGTCGAGGGGTGCTTGCCGTCCGTGCGAAAGCTCATGATGAAACAGTCAAAAGCACTGCTTCGAAGCCAAGGAACCAGGGACGAGGACGGCCCGGTCCTGGAGGCCTGCGAATCTCACGCGGTCAACTGGAGCACAGAGGACCACGGTGGACTCTCATTCCTCCGGCCGAGCAAGAGTCGCGATAACTGGTCTCGGATCGAGGCCCTGGGCGTGTCTCTGGAATGGTCGAGAGTGGGTCGGATCAAAAAGCCCCGCCACGGCTGGGAGTGGCTGATGGTCACCGCCTACTCCACCCCCCGACAGGCGATGCAGGAGATCCGTTCCTTCGGTCCCACAGAGAGCGGGGGCTGGGTTGCCCGCCGATCCGCTGACTACGAGACACGCATGCGAGTCATCGAGTTTCTGCGGCAAAACAGCACCTGTTGTCGCCTGTTGTTCGACACTCGCTCCGCGGGCGAAGGGGCTGTGCCGATCAGGGAGATGATCGACAGCCACGAGCTACGGCGACTGCCCAAGATCAGGAACCGGGTGTTCATCCTGTAGGCTGGTTCAGCTGTTCCGGTAGCTCCCGAAATCCCGCACGGCCTGACGCATGGCGCTGTAGTTCTCCATCGTCGTTCCGGGCTGCACGACGTTGCTGGTGGCGATCACCAACCCGCCGCCACCAGCGGCCTGCTCGATGGCGTAGCGCACCTCCTCCCGAGCCTTCTCGGCGGGTCCGTCGATCAGCGTCGAGCAGTTGACGCCGCCAAAGAAGCACAGGTCCCCGCCGTAGCGCTCCTGCAGCAGCTTGAAGTCCATGCCGATGTCAGGCTGGATGCCGTGCCAGCCGTCAATGCCGATCTCGACGAAGCTGTCGAGAATGGGCCAGGTGTTGCCGTCGGTGTGCTTGATGAAGTAACCGCCGCGCGCGTGGATGGCGTCACACTGGCGCTTCAACCCGGGCAGCACGAATTCGCGGTAGCGTTCGTCGCCCATGATTGGGCCGCGATTGTCGGAGTAGTCGTCCGTCGTCATCACCGCGTCGACACCGACGTCGAAGAAAGCGTTGATGTAGGCCAGCGAGCGTGAGACATAGACATCGACGGCTCTGTGCACGAACTCCGGATCGGTGATCATGCGCACGAGGAACTCGTCCATGCCCACTGTGCTGTCCCACGGAAAGGTGCCGTCCACCGGTGAGCGCACGACGATGAAGTGGGAGTCGCCGAGGTGCTCGACGACGTGGCGGATGGCCTCGAGCTGGGACGGATCCACGGCGAACGCGTCGGGGTCGGGCAGATCGTCGATGCCGAGTTCGGGGAACTGACTGCGTACGGCGAGGTTGCCGGCGGCGGCGTTCATGACGACCTCGTAGCCCTCGGCGTCAATCCAGGAAAAGGGTCCCGTCGTCTCGAGCCGTGGGTGTTCGACGTCGGCGGGCACGACGGGCACGCGCACGTAGTCCCAATCGAGAGCCCGCGGCAGCTCGACGTGATCGGCGCAGTAGTCGGCCACGACACGATCCCGGTCGCCATCCCACAGCGCTTCGAGTTCGCTGCGACCGGTGCTGGCCAGGGTTGGACGGCCGAGGATCTGCTCGACGAGGTGCGGGCACACCTGATTGTCACCGGTGGGAACACGGTCGGCTTCGCGGTGCTGCAGGGCGGCGATGACACGGTCTCTTGGTTTCATACAGGCCAATAAAGGACCAGTAGCCGGTGTGGGTCCAGCCGGACTGTCAGGGCCTGGCCGTGCCGAACCGGTCGGAGAACAGGAAGAGATCTCGGAAGCTGACGGTACCGTCGGCGTCGAGATCGAAGAGGGTATCGGTCCCACCGAAGGCGTCGGCGAAGAGACCGAAGTCGTCGAAGTCGACATCACCGTCCCCGTCACCATCGCCGGGCCAGGGCTCGAGCGGTTCGGGATCGGTCGGCGTCGAGAGAAAATCGAGGGTTGCACGGTACCTGTGGGCGGTGTCGAGGTCCTGGTCCCAACGGGTGATCACGCCGAAGTTGCCCCACGGCATGGTGTCGTTGAACAGGTTCATGGAGCCACCGAACTCGGCCCATGTGTTGAGCAGCTCGGTGAACAGGCCGTACATCCGCGGATGGTGGGCTGCCGCCGTCAGCTTTTCTCTCACCAGGTCGCTGGGGAAGGGGAACTCCGTGGGGCGCACCATGTGGTGGCCGGCCTCATATGTGATCAACGGCAGACTGCGTGCCGCGACGGTTTGCTCCAGCTCGCGGGCGATGCCGAGCATGAAGCGCAGGTCGGCCTCGGCCGTGTCGAGAATCGTGTTCACCGTCATGGCTTCGACGCGCTCGCGGTACTCCTCCTGGGCGAGAAAGAAGCCGAAGTACGGAGCCACGGCGTAGCCGTCTGCATGCTGATAGGCGTCCTCCCAGTCGAGGATGGCTTCAGCGAAACTGATGGCGAGACCGGTGTCGTCCACGAGCCAGCCACCGAGGACGCGAAACATCCGCTCCCTGCCCAGCACGCGCTCGAAAATGGCGAAGACCTCGATGGATCGCCTCGCCTGATAGCGCAGGGCATTGGCCAGGGCCAGGTGGTCGGGTACGAGCCAGCGGAGAGGCTCAGCCGCCGCCGAATCCGCCAGGCCCAGTGCCGCGCCCCGCTGGGCGGCCACGGCATGTTGGGGGAACTGGGAATTGAAGACCTCGTTGGCCAGCTCGACATAGACGATCAGTGACGGATCGAGGCGATCACGGACCATGGTCGCCATGCTGTCGACGAAGGCGTCGGTGGCCACCACGGGCACGCTGATCCAGGGGTCGGAGCCCACGGCATTGGCCAGGTCGATGATGTGCTCCAGGGCCACACCACGGATATGGCCCTGGCTGGCATGCTCCGGGGTAATCCGGTTCTCCCAGAGGCCGGATTCGGGCGTGTTGGTCTCCGGCTCGTTGACGGCGCTCCAGTCGACGAGCCGCAGGATGCCGAACTGCCGGAGAAACTCGACATAGGTCGGATGGAAGGGCTGGGGCGCCTCCAACTCATCGTAGCCGGGAAGCACGATGCGGATGTTGCGGATGTAGTCGTCCGGGTCGGTTTCACGGATGACGACGTGCATGCCGATCTCCGGGGTGACCCACAGAGCGATCCAGCCGGGGGCCCGATCGATGACGCGGGCGTCCCAGTCGAAATCCAGCAGTCCTTCGCCGTCGTAGGTGACCTCGTAGCGGCCGCCGGGATAGGCCGAACCCATGGCGCTCAACAGCAGGGTGCCAGCCTCCTGATCCGGCGGCAGTGACCGCACCCAGCCGAGCTCATCCACGTCGATGGTCTCGCCCGTATCCCAGGTGCTGTCGGAGATTCGATGCGGGATCCACTCCCGTGACGACTTGAAGAGGTCGACGAAGGTGAACACCGTAGACCAGTCCTTCAGGGGAGCCAGGTTCATGCCCAGTCGGCGCCGGGGCGTGACGGTCGGCGTCGGCGCCGGCAGTGGCCCCCCCGGGACTCGTGGCGCCTCGACCATGAAGTAGTCGACGCGCAGGGTCTCACCGTTGACGCGGATCCAGACATCGTAGGTGCTCTCGCTCAGGAGCCCGGGATCGATATCGAACCGCCAGGTCGTGGACACGGTGTCCGCGGCGCTGTCGGTGCCCGCAGCCCATCCCGTGGCCAGATCGACGGTGATCAGCTCAGGCTCAACCGTAACGCTGTCTATGCGGATGGTGCCGTTGGAAAAGGCGAAGGCCCCGGTGATGGTGACGGTGAGAGACTCGGCCGCCGCTGGCACGAGGGGAGAGGTACTGGTGGCGCCGGCGTCAGGCGTCGGCGATTGGGCAGATGTCGCGGCAGCGCTCAGCAGCAGAAGGGAGCAGAGCGGACCGACGAGTTTTTTTGAAACGGGATTCATGACGGGCCTCCGGGCACCGTTGCCCAAGATAGGCAGGCAGGCCGGAGCGCCATGTGTGCTGGGTCACGGCAGGATCGGGCGTCTCACGGTGACGTGTCCCCGCTTTCTGGTGGGCCTACCCTGCCGGGCAGGGCAATGCCGAAGACGGCAGAGAACAGAGTGATCAGGACGCCACCGCTGACACCGATGATCATCATGCCGCTGACGGCCCCCTCGCTGAGACCCTGGCCGCTGATGAACTTCAGAACGACGATGGGGAAGACGAAGACCAGCAGCAATCCGGCGAGAATACCGAGAGCCGGGATCAGCTTGCTGTAGGAGACGGTGCTGAGGGCTGGGCTGTGATGATTCATCGAAGTTTCTCCTTCTCGGTCTGTGTACGTTCGAAGTGTCGTCGCAGGCTCTCGAGCCCGTAGCGGCAGCGGCTGGCCGCCGTGTTGGCGGAAATGGCGAGGGTTTCGCCGATCTCCCGGAACGTCAGACCCAGGTAGTATTTCATGCGCAGCACGGTCTGCTGCGCCGTCGGCAGGCCGACGACGGCCTGCTCGAGAGTCCAGGGATCGATGGT
>PBSR01000273.1 GCA_002726335.1 Gemmatimonadaceae bacterium | reverse complement strand
GCAGCGCAAGGCACAGCTGGTGGCTTACTTCGACCCGCAGTCAACGCTGGCCGAGACGTATCGCACGCTGCGCACCAATATTGAGTTCGTCACCGTGGAGAAGGGCGTCAAGTGCTTCATGGTGACCAGTTCCATGCACCACGAAGGCAAGTCGACGACGATCGCCAACCTGTCGATGACGATGGCCCAACTCGGCAAGAGGACCCTGCTGGTCGACTGTGATCTGCGCAAGCCATCGACGGCGAGGCTCTTCGGACTCGACAAGGAGCCAGGGGTCACCGAGGTCGTTGTGGGCAACTATAAATGGCAGGACGTTGTGCGCACGGTGACCGATATCGTCACCGGTGGCATGGGTATGGAGGATATCCTGCAGACACAGGGCATCAGCAATCTGCACATCATCACCTCGGGTGCCATCCCGCCAAACCCGGCCGAGCTGCTGAACTCACGCCGCATGGCGGAGTTTCTCGACGAACTGCGGGAAGCCTACGACGTCATTCTCATCGACACACCACCCATTCTGCATGTGACCGACGCGGCGATTCTCGGCAAGAGACTCGACGGCGCCCTGATGGTCTACAAGGCAGGAGACGTGGCCCGCACCTCCCTGAAACGTTCGACCACTCTGATGCGTTCGGTGGAAATCGAACTGCTCGGAGTTGTCCTCAACGGCATTCGTGCCGAAATGAGCTCAGACTACCAGGATCTCGGCTACAACGCCTACTACGCCTACGGCAGCGATGTCGCCACGCCCGAGCGGACCACCGAACAGCGTGTGCAGGATTGGTCCCGACGGTTCAGGCAGAGACTGGGTCTGGGCGGGGGCATGGAAGACAGGCCGCGGCACGAGCAGACGTGGGACACCGGTGAGGAGAAGCCCCGGGACGCGGAAAGCTGGTCAGAGGATGACGAGCAGCCCGAGGATGGTTACTACGACGACGAGGAGGCTGAATTCCATCCTGTGCGTCGGGTCCTGGCCTATGGCGCACTGCTCGTCGTGCTCGCGGGAGGGCTCTGGCAATCGGGGGCCTGGTCCTGGGCAAGGACGTTGCTGGACGAGGCGTCCCCCCCTCCTGCATCCAGGCTGGCCGAGACCGTCGTCGTCGAGCTGGTCGGCACGGCACCACGCTCTGTACCACGACCTGTGGCGGCGCCAACCCCGGCACCGGCGGCCCTTGCCACAGTTCCGGAGCCTTCGGAGCTGCCACGAGAGGAGCCGGTGGTGCCGGCGGCGACGGCTGGCGTCGTCGTCAGCGACCGGCCGTACAGCGTACGTGTCGCCTCCTACCCACCTGGCAGCCGCTGGGCGGAATCCACCCTGCAGACCCTTCGCGATCGCGGCGAGGCGGCGTTCTTCAGTCCGGTCGAGGTCCGGGGAGAGTTCTACAACCGCCTGCTCGTAGGGCGCTGGGAGAGCTGGGAACTCGCCTATGCAGATGCTCGCCGCCTGCAACAGGCGGGTGCCCTCGAGGAGTTCACCATCCTGAGATTGCCCTACGCCGTCCGCGGCATGGACGCCACAAACGGAGACTGGCCGCAATACGCCAGTCGCGCTGCAGATGAACTGGCCGGCGCCTTTGAAACACTCGAGGAGGCAGCCCTGCTTCTGCCCGAGTAGGGTGTCGGAGGTCAAGGCACCATCATCTGTGCCGATAACACAAGGAGAAGGGGGCGCGCGAAAATGCGTGTAATTCCCTATGTGTTACTAACACTTACTGAGAGATACAACCATCCCGTCGGGGTGTCCGGCGCTGGGGCAGGAGGGTTGGCATGAGTCAGGCAGATTCGGTTGACGAAGCCGTCAACGAAGAGGAGGAAGATTCCGAGCTTCCCGTGATGACGAAGCTGGCCGTGCTCTTCGTCGCCCTCGGCCAGGAGACCTGCGGGGAGGTCATGAAGTTCCTCTCCGACTTATGAGATCGAAGAGATCACCCAGGCTGTGGCGAATCTCAAGACGGTGACTGTGGAGATGCAGGACAAGGTGCTGGAGGAGTTCGAGCAGCACCTGCTGGCCGGCGAATGGGTGAGCCAGGGCGGCATGGATTTCGCCCGAGGCGCCCTGGAACGGGCCGTCGGCCCGCGCAAGGCGCAGGAGATCCTCGACCGGGTGGCCAGTACCGTGACGTCCGGCTTCTACATGCTCAAGAATGTGGCCCCCGAGCAGGTGGCGCCCTTCATCAGCCACGAGCACCCGCAGACCATCGCCCTCATCCTGTCGCAGCTCGATCCAGTGCAGGGCGGCGGCATCCTCGCCCAGCTGCCCGAGCGCATGCAGGCCGACGTGGCCTATCGCATCGCCACCATGGAGAACATCACCCCTGCCGTGCTCAAGGAGATCGAGGAGGCTCTCGAGGCCAGCCTGCGCGATATCCTCGGTGGCAACCAGGATGTGGGTGGTCCCAAGGTTGTGGCCGACATCCTCAACCTGACCGGCTCGTCGGTGGAGAAGAACGTCCTCGACCAGATGGACGCCCAGGACCCCGAGGTGGCCGAGTCGGTGCGCAACCTGATGTTCACCTTTGCCGACATCAACAAGCTCACCGACCGCGAGCTGCAGATTCTGCTGCGCGAGGTGGACCAGAAGGACCTGGTGGTGGCCCTGAAGGCGGCCGAAGACGAGCTGAAGGACAAGGTCCTGGGCAACATGTCGGAACGCGTGCGCCAGTTCATCTCGGAAGAGATGGAATTTCTCGGCCCCATGCGCCTGAGCGAGGTCGAGGAAGTGCAGTTGCGTATCGTCCAGCAGGTGCGTCAGCTTGAGGAGCAGGGCCAGGTCACCATCGTCCGCGGCGACAGTGATGACACGTTCGTGTAGCCAATCGCCTGCGGTTGGCGAGGCGAGGCGCCTGACTCACCGTTATTCATGAACGGCCGATCGGCGCCGCCACGGACACGTTTGCATAACACCTACTCTCTTGGCCTCCGGTCGTCTATGGGCCGACACTGACTGATGAATCTGCTGTCCGCCTCCTCACCATCTCATGAACCAGCGCGCTACGGCGTGTCCGGACAGCCGTGGACGCTGCTGGCGGCCATCGCCGTCACCTGTCTGGGTCTGTCGACGCTGCTGGCTCTGGCACCGTATCTGATCGGCGGTGGCGTGGCCGTGGCCGTGGCCGTGTTCATCATCTGTTTCGTCAGCACCGAGGCAAGCCTGTATCTGCTGGTCCTGTCGATGCTGTTGTCGCCGGAGATCGGTATGGGGGCGCTGGCTGATCCAAGCGACACTACCGGCGGACGTGGCGTGACGATCCGCACCGAGGATCTACTACTGGTGGTCATGTGTTTCGCCTGGCTAGTGCGCACCGCAGTGCACAAGGACCTCGGACTGGTGCGGGCGACGCCGCTGAACCAGCCGATTGCAGCCTACATGGTAGCCTGTGTGTTTGCCACCGGTATGGGACTGATTATCGGCCATGTCGAGGGTGTGACCGGCGCTTTCTACGTACCCAAGTACCTGGAGTATTTCGTCGTCTATTTCATCGTTGCCAACAATCTCCAGGACCGCGCCCAGATCAAGCGCCTGACGATCGTGATGCTGGTGACGGCCTTTATCGTCAGCATCGTCGCCATCGCCCAGATTCCCGCCGGTGTCACCCGCGTGTCAGCGCCCTTCGAGGGCGAACAGGGCGAGCCGAATACGCTGGGAGGGTACCTGCTGCTGACGGGAACGGTAGCCGCGGGTCTGCTGCTGTCGGTGCGTGAGCGGTTAACACGCATGCTCCTGACGACACTGCTGATGTTCATGATTGTGCCCTTCCTGTTGACGCTCTCGCGTGGTTCCTATCTGGCACTGCCTTTCGCTTACCTGGGATTGACGGTGCTCAAGCGGAGCAACCGGTTCGGCATGATCGCCGCTTTCGTTGTGCTCGTCGCCATCGGCACGTTGGCGGCACCACAGTCGGTGAAGGACCGGATCCTCTATACCGTCAATCAGGGAGCCACAGGCCATCATCGTGTCCAGGTCGGCAACGTGCGTCTCGACAGTTCCACCTCCGCTCGTCTGCAGAGCTGGGAGGAGGCCATCACCGACTGGGCCGCCAGTCCGATCTGGGGCTACGGGATCACCGGGTACATCTTCCTGGACGCACAGTACCCGAAGGTGCTCGCTGAGACAGGACTGGTCGGCGCCATCACCTTTGCGGCACTGATCCTCGCCATCTACCGCCAGGCGTACGCACTCTATCGACGTACGGAGGACGAACTGTATTCCGGACTGGCCATCGGTCTGTTGGCGGGATTGACGGGGTTGCTCATACACGCCGTGGGGGCCAACACCTTCATCATCGTTCGTATCATGGAGCCCTTCTGGTTGCTGGCCGGGCTCGTCGTCAGTGCCGCCAAGCTGGAGCCCGAGCCAGAAGAGGCCGTGTCGGTGGCGGCATGAAGCGCCGTCTGCGCATCCTGCACATCATCACCCGACTCGATCGCGGCGGTTCGGCGGAGAACACCCTGCTTACGGTGGCCGGTCTCGACCCCGAGCGCTTCGAGATCACCCTGGCTGTGGGACCTACAGAAGGAGAGGTCAGCCCGACCGAGACCGTAGCTCGGGACCGGGGCGTCCGCTTCGTCCACATTCCCGATCTGATACGAGCGCCACAGCCATTTCGCGACCTGCGCGCTATGGCGCAGCTTCGACGAGTGCTGACCGCCGAGCCCTGGGACGTGGTGCATACGCACACGTCAAAGGCAGGTATTCTCGGTCGTTGGGTGGCCCGCCGACAGGCGGTGCCGGCCATCGTCCATACCCCCCATGGGCATGTGTTCTACGGCTACTATGGGGCTGCCGTCACCGGTGTATTCATCCGTCTGGAACGTCGAGCGGCGCGCTGGTGCCATCGCCTCGTGGCTTTGACGGCGGCAGACCGTGACGACCACCTGCGCTTTGGTGTGGGCTCGCCCGCTCAGTGGAGGATCGTGCACAGTGGCGTCGACTTTGCACCTCTTGATACCGTAGAAAAAACCCCGCAGCAGATCCGGGCCGAACTCGGTATCGAGGCGACAGACCTGGTGGTGGCCACCCTCGGTCGGCTGACTGCCGTCAAAGGACAGGGCGATCTGGTGCGCGCCTTCGCCGAAATACTGCCACAGATACCGCAGGCGCGACTGCTGCTGATCGGAGATGGCGAGGAGGAGGCTGCCTTGCGCCGGCTCGCGGCGGAGACGGGCGCTGCACCGCGGACCGTATTCAGCGGTTGGCGGCAGGATGTCGGGGACGTTCTACGGGCGGCTGACATCTTCGTGCTGCCCTCGCACAACGAAGGCATGGGCAAGGCTCTCGTGGAGGCCATGTACCTTGCACGTCCCGTCGTCGCCACCGAGGTCGGCGGCATCCCCGAGTTGATCACCGACGATGTGGAAGGCCTCCTCGTGCCTCCGCGCGACCCGCCGAGACTGGCGCAGGTCCTGAGGCGTCTTGCCGTCGAAGGGGAGGTGCGTCGGCGATTGGGGCAGCAGGCGGCCCGGCGCGCCCAGGCCTACAGCAGTGCTGGCATGGTGTGCCAGCTGAGCGAACTGTACGAAGAGGCCGTCCAGGTCGACGCGCCGCACGGGAGGGGGGCCACCCTTGAAATGTTGCCCTCGTAGAAGATCCCTCGTCCTGGCGGCGACGGCAGCGCTGGCCCTATCGATGCCCGGGATGGTGCCGGCCCAGGTCCGGCACCCCACGAACTATGAGGTCCTGCGGGCGGCCATACACATCCACTCATCGTACAGCACGGGAGAGGAGTCCCTGCGCTCGATCGTAGAGCAGGCCAGGGAGCACGATCTCGATGTTGTCATCGTCACCGACGACGACCTGCTCGAGGTCTCCTACGGCCTGTGGCCCTGGCGCCGACTGCTGCGGGTCAGGGAGTCGTACCGGTCACTGCTTGCCGATGACACTCTCGAGGCCTACCTGGCCGAGGTGCGGCGTCTCGATGCCAACTTCGAAGATGTCATCGTCATCGATGGTGTCGAATCAGCCCCCTACTATACGTGGGATGTCGACTGGCCATCCAGACGATTTACTCTCCGCGGCTGGAACAAGCATCTGCTCGCCATCGGCCTCGATGACGCCGCCGCCTATCGATCGTTGCCCCTTCTCGGCGGCGAGGGCGTGTGGCAGCCACAGGACGGGGGCAGCATTCTACGGATGCTGTGGCCCGTTCTCGGCCTGTTCTACGCCGTATGGCTGGGGCGCCGGATGCACGGCGGCCTCCTGCGAACCCTCGTCGGTGGGGTGTGCCTGCTGTTTCTGCTCGAGGGTGCCCTGCAGGGCTTCCGCAGATCCCGTTTCGATCCCTACGTGGACGCCGGTCAGCAACCCTACCAGATGTGGATCGATGCAGTCGCTGAGGCGGGGGGGTTGGCCTACTGGTCTCATCCCGAGGGGGCCTCGACGATCGCTCCCTACAGCGTGGGCGGCGTGGCACAGGTTCTTAGTGACACTCCCCGGCATGCCGGTGACCTGGTGACCAGCCAACGCTACACCGGCTTTGCCGCACTGTACGCCGACCACATCACGGCCACCGAACCGGGGCATGAATGGGATCAGGTACTGGTGGACTATCTGCGTGGGGATCGGCAGCGTCCCGCCTGGGGTACGGGAGAGATCGACTACCATAGAAACGAGCCCGGAGGCAGGATACATGACATTCAGACGGTGTTGCTCGTCGGTGAGCGGAGCCGTGCGGGGGTGCTCGAAGCGCTCGCCCGAGGCCGGGCGTACGCAGTGCGGGGAGGCGACGAAGCCCTGCAGCTTCGTCGCTGGGGGGTGAAGACCGATCACGGTGATGCTGTCTCCGGTCAGACCGTGTTGACGACGGAGCAGGTGTGGACGGTGTCGAGTGTGATCGACAAGGTGAATGGCGCGGGCGAGGAGGTGGCGGTCCGCCTCGTGCGCGGGGATGCGGACGGTAGAGTTCAGGTCGTTGCCGAACTCGACGGCGTCACGCCGTTCTCTGTTGAGCACGTCGAAACCAGGATGATGCCCGGGAGTCGGAGTTACTACCGCCTGCTGGTCCGCAGTCGCACATCGATGCTGACGTCAAATCCGATCTTCGTGCACAAGGCGGGTTGACGAGCGTGCTGGTAACGATCCATCAGCCCCAGTTCATGCCCTGGCTGGGGTATTTCGACAAGATGGATCAGGCCGACCTGTTCGTCCTGCTCGATACGGTACAATACAAGAAGAATGAGTGGCAGAACCGGAATCGCCTGAAGTCGGCCCAAGGACCGCAGTGGCTGACGGTCCCCGTGCGCTTTCATTTTCCCGCGCGCATCGACGAGGTCGCCGTCAACGACGAGGCGCCGTGGCGGCACAAACATCTACAGGCCTTGCGGAGCAACTACGGCAAGGCGCGATTCTGGGAGAGCGAAGAGGACTCTCTGGCAGACTTGTACGGAGGGAGGGAAGGGTTGCTGCGGGATGTCAACGGGCTGACGATCGATTGGCTCGGCAGCCGCCTCGGAATCGACACCGAGCGTCGCTGGGCATCTGATCTGCCGGTGACCGAGGAGGATCCGACACAGCGCCTGGTGGAAATCTGCCGACATTTCGGCGCCTCCGCCTATCTCTCGGGAGCGGAGGGGAGGAATTACCTGGACATATCCAGCTTCACGGCGGCGGGGATCGACGTTATCTTCCAGGAGTACGTCCCCACAGCCTATCCCCAGCTCTTCGGCGACTTCGAGTCGCATCTTTCCGCCCTCGATCTCGTCCTCAACTGTGGTCCTGAGAGCCCTGGCATCCTGCGTGCAGGTCGAGACACGGTGATGGAGTGACACCGGAGGTATGACGAGATGAAGATTCTGGCCATCGGCGCCCATCCGGACGACCTGGAGTACGGGTGCGCGGGCACTCTGATCAAGCACGCGCAGCGAGGTGACGAGGTCTATATGATGGTCATCACCGACGGCTCTGCGGGTGGGGAATCCGGTGTGAGATCAACAGAACAGCGAGAGGCGGCCAAGATCATCGGCGCCCGTGAGGTGTTCTTCGGTGGGTATGCGGACACCGAATTCGAATGCCACAGGGAGTCGATCATGAAGATCGAGCAGGTCGTGCGGCAGGTCGAGCCGGATACGGTGTACACCCACTTCGGCGAGGACACGCACTAGGATCACCGGCACATCGCCCGCGCCGTCGTGCCTGCAGCCCGCTCCGTGCCGAATCTGCTGTTTTTCGAAGGTCTGTCTTCGCAGCAGTTTCTGCCGTCCGTTTTTGTCGATATCGGCTCCGTCATCCACCAGAAACTGGGAGCCCTCGAGGCGCATGCCTCGCAGGTGCAGAATACGAACATCCAGTCCATGACGATCGTCGATATCGCCCAATCCGCGGCCCATTTTCGTGGGATTCAGGGTCGTGTAACCTACGCCGAGGGCTTTGTCCCTCTGCGACATTTTATCCTGTGAGGAAGAGATGACTACCGCTCCAAGTGCGCCCGCCAGCCTGCGGGTGCCGATGAACGACCTGGCCCTGCAGCATGCCCCGATCCGTGAGGAGATGGAGGCTGCCCTGGCCGACGTGGTTGCCTCCTGTGGCTTCATCCGCGGACCACAGGTCAGTGCCTTCGAGGAAGCCTTTGCCAGTTACTGTGGTGTCGACCACTGCGTCGGTGTCAGCAACGGCACCGACGCTCTGGTGCTCGCCCTGCGGGCTCTTGGTGTGGGTGAGGGCGACGAGGTCATCACCACGCCACACACATTCGGAGCTACGGGTGAAGCGATCTGTCACGTTGGCGCCCGTCCGGTCTTCGTCGACGTGGAGGACGACCATCTGTGTCTCGATCCGAGCCTCGTGGAGGCGGCCATCACCGAGCGCACGAAGGTGATTCTGCCCGTGCACATCTACGGACACCCGGCGGACACGGAAGCTCTGGGGGAGATCGCTTCCCGGCACGGCCTCGACGTCGTCGAGGATGCCGCCCAGGCCCAGGGCGCCCGACGCGGAGCCAGAACTACCGGGGCCATGGGCCGCGTTGGCTGTTTCTCCTTCTACCCGGGAAAGAACCTGGGCGCCTACGGCGACGCGGGTGGCGTGACGAGTGACGATGAGGCTCTGGCTCAGCGCGTGAGGTCACTGGGCAATCACGGGATGCCGCTGGCCGGTCCCAAGTTTCACTACGACGAGCTGGGGTACAACAACCGCATGGATGGTTTCCAGGGGGCAGTTCTCGGTGTGAAACTGCCCCACCTGGAAAGCTGGAATGACAACCGCCGACGGATTGCGGCGCGCTATGGCGAGCAGCTCGAAGGTGTGGCGGATCTGCGGCTGCCGTCCGAGGCGGATGGTGCGCGCCACGTCTACCACCTCTACACGATTCGCACCGGGCAGCGGGACGGGCTCGCCGAGCATCTGCAGGCGGCGGGAGTTGAATGTGCCGTCATGTATCCATTGCCCCTGCATCTGACCAGGGCCTACGCCTTCCTCGGCTACAGAGAAGGAGCCTTCCCGGTCAGCGAAGAGGCGTGCCGTCGGATTCTCAGCCTGCCGATCTTTCCCGATCTGGAAGACGATCTCGTCGACCATGTGGCCGGCCAGGTACGGGCGTTTTTCGGCGCCTGAAGTCGGCTGGCGGAGTCCGGAGAGAATGCAGGACCTTTCATGATTCCGCATTCGCGGCCCGACCTGGGTCGGGAGGAAGCTGAGGCTGCCCAAGACGTCGTCGCCAGCGGCGACGTCGCCCAGGGGCCGGTGGTGGCCGCCTTCGAAGCGGAGATGGCGGCCTTCCTCGGCAGGGGACACGGAATCGCCACGTCGTCCGGAACGGCCGCCCTGCAACTGGTCCTGCAGGCACTCGGCGTGCAAGATGGACGGGTGCTGATCCCGAGCTACGTCTGTGCGGCTCTTGTACATGCGACGCGCGCCGCGGGGGCGGAACCGGTGTTGAGCGATGTTGACGGATCCACGGGCAACATGGCGGTGGTGCCGCCGCAGACGGAGGGCTGTGCCGCCGCCATCGTACCTCACATGTTCGGGCGACCGTCGCCAGTGGTGCGCGGGTTGTCGGCACAGCTGCCCGTCATCGAAGATCTGGCCATGGCGCTGGGCAGCACCGGCACCGGGGGGCATGGTATCGCCGCTGTCTGTTCGTTCTACGCCACGAAAGTGATCACCTCGGGAGGCGAAGGCGGGATGGTACTGACCGATGACGGAGAGTTGGCCCAGCGTGTCCGCGAACTTCGCGAATACGACGGCATGGCATTGGAACGAGCACGCTGGAACTACAAACTCACCGATGTCGGCGCTGCCGTCGGGCGTGTGCAGTTGCGCCGCCTACCCCAGTTGCTGCAACGCCGTCGTGCCCTGGCCGCCCGCTATGACGAGTCGCTGAGCGGTTGCGGTGCCGACGCCCCGGCGCCACAGGTTGGCAGCAACCACTACCGCTACGTGATGGCCGTGGCTCCCGACGCTTTAGAAGGTTCCCTGGCAGCCTTTGAGGCGCAAGGAGTGGCCGCCCGACGGCCAGTACCCCAGGCACTCCACGAGTCGATGTCTGATCCGGGCCACTTTCCCGGGACCATGCAGATGCGCAAGCGGGCCCTGTCACTGCCGCTCTATCCCGCCCTGTCGGATGCGGACGCGCGACACGTCGCCCAGGTCGCGGCACGAGTCCTGTCATGATCGAAAAACGCGACATCCTGCGTCCCTGGTCGATGGACAAGCTGGCCGTCGCCCTCTTCGTGGCGTTCCTGTTCAGTGCTGAGGCTCGTGACCTGTTGAACCAGTCGGGGTTGCGCTGGGCGTACCTGCTGCTGCTTTCCTTCGGCGTAGGTTTCGTCGTCACCCCTCTGATCTATTCCCTGGCCCCTCGTCTGGGCGCCATCGACGTGCCGGCAGGGCGCAAGGCTCACGATGCTCCCACAGCCCTGCTCGGTGGGGTCGCCCTGTACATCGCATTTGCCGTGACGGTGTTACGCAATTTCGCCTTCACCGACGAGTTGAAGGGGATCGTGCTTGCCGGGACGTTGATTCTGGCCGTCGGACTTGCCGACGACCTCTTTGATATCCCGGCCGGTTGGAGGTTGCTGGCGCAACTTGTAGCGGTGGCGATCCTCATCCATTACGGCGTCGCCATCTCTTTCCTGCCCGACACGGTGTGGGGTATGGTCGGGGAATGGCTGCTCACCGCGTTCTGGGTGATAGGAATCACGAATGCCATAGCCTTTCTCGACGGCATGGATGGCCTGGCCGCTGGAACCGCGGGAATCAACGCCCTGTTCTTCGGCCTGGTTGCCTGGCAGAACTCACAGTTCGACATGATGTTTCTGGCCCTGCCCCTGCTCGGCGCCTGCCTCAGCTTTCTGGTGTACAACTTCCGTCCCGGGCAGGGAGCCTGGATCTTCCTCGGGGACGCGGGCAGTACCTTCCTCGGCTTCATGCTGGGGGCGCTGGCGGTGATGGGAGACTGGGCGAGCCACCACACCGTCGGTCTCATCGTGCCCATCCTCATTCTCGGCGTACCCATATTCGATATGACCTTTACCACCGTCATGCGTGTGGGCACCGGGCGGGTCCGAAATTTCCATCAGTGGATCGAGTTCACCGGGCGCGATCATATACATCACAGACTCGAAGACCTGCGTGTCGGTCGCGTGGGCTCCGTGCTCATCATCTATGTCGTCACGATCTGGCTCGGCCTGTCGGCGATGGCGTTGAAGAACACCACCGGCATCAACGCCCTGCTGCAGGTTGCCCAGTCGGTGATCGTCTTCGTCCTTCTCGGCTTCTTCATGGTTTTTGTGCGTCGGCAGTACACCGCTATCGCTGACGGCGCCATCGACGACGCCTTTGCGGGGATCGGGGAGGGGGCAGACCCGAAGGGTGACGGTGAGGATTCTTCTCACGTCGGTTGAGATGGGCGCTGGTGGGCGGTCCGGCCTTGCCGTCAGCCTGACGACCTGGAATCGCCACGAGGCAGATCGGTAGATGGCGGACGCAGCCTGGAGGCGTCTGCTGCGCAACGCCGGTTACCTGCTCGGCGGGCGGGTGGCTCGCGATGGCATGGGCCTGCTCGCCCTGGCGCTGGTGGCACGTCAACTCGATCCCGCATCTTTCGGCGTCCTGGCGCTGCTGCAGTCCTATTCCCTCACCGTAAACGGGTTGTTCAACTTCCAGTCGTGGCAGGCCGTCGTCCGTCACCGGGGCCGCGTACGACCTGGCCACCGAGCAGGGACGGGTGGCGACGGTCGGCCTGTTGCGCTTCGGCTTCACTTTCGACGCTTCGACGGCATGTATCGGTGCCATCGTCGGTCTGATCGCGGCCGGGCCCGTGGGGACGGTCCTGTGGGGGTGGGAAGCGGAGACCGTGATGTGGGCGCGGCTCTACTGTATCGTCGTGCTGCTCGACTTCACTGGCACGTGGACGGCGGCCCTGCGTCTCTTCGATCGGTTTGACCTGCTCGCCGTCCAGGGGTTGGTGGCCGCTGCGGTGAAACTGACTGGGGTTCTCTGGGCCGTCGTGCAAGGATGGGGGCTCGAGGGTTTCATCACCATATGGATTGCCGCCGACCTTGCGGGTCTGATCACGAGCGGACTGCTGGCGCTGACGGCAGCGGCCCGCATCGGTGTTCTCGGCGCGCCGATGGCGCCCCTCAGACAGGTAGCCGCACAACATCGAGGGATCGTCCCATTCCTCCTGACGACGAACTGGCATGGTACGGTGCGCATGGTGTCGAAGGAGGCGGACGTGCTCGTGGTGGGTGGTCTGCTCGGACCTGCTGGAGCAGGTCTCTATCGGATCGTCAAGCAAGTCGCCAGCTTGCTGCCTCGGGCCTCGGAGCCACTGTATCAGGCTGTCTATCCGGAGCTGGCACGGCTGTGGTCGGCGGGGGAGCACGCACGCTTTCGTCAGATGCTGAATCGTTCCACGGCGTGGGCGGCACTGGCGGCATTCGTCGCCTGCGTCCTGTTTGCTGTCTGGGGAAAGGCTGTGATGGCTCTGCTGTTGCAGCCCGACTACGCCGAGGCCCATGGTGCCGCCCTCATCTACCTCGTCGCCACCGGACTGGCCATGGCCAGCTTCGCCTTCCATCCCGCAGCGCTGGCCATGGATCGACCTGCCGAGTCGTTCGGTGTTCTGCTGGCCTGCACGATTCTCTATTTCTTCGTGCTCGCGCCCATGATCTCCCGCTGGGGACTGGAAGGAGCGTCGGCGGCGTACGTCGTGTTCTATCTCAGTTGGGTGGGCGCACTCCGTTGGCGGCTGTCAACACATCTCAAAGAAGCGGCAGCAGGAGCGTGACGGTTGGCGTTTCGGGTACCGTCTGACAGCGTGGCGCTTGACGGCCAGACCTATAGCGGTGCGGCTCCCTGTCGCCAGGACTCGTCACCGTCCCGCAGGCCCGCCATGCCTCGCGTGAAGTAGGAGAGACGAGCGTGTCGCACGGCGGTGAAGATCAGCTTGCAGACACGCGCCGCAAGGAACACGGGAAAAGCCCAGTGCGGCAGATTCTTGCGGGCGAAGAGCAGATAGTTGTGCCCGTACCAATAAAACCACGTCGTCATATCGAGTTCGCGGCAGCCGCCAACCTGCAGGCTCAGGTGGGTGAGCGAGGCCGCGGGGGAGAAGCGCAGCCGCCAGCCGCGGGCTGTGACCCGCAGACTCACGTCACTCTCTTCGAGGTGGGCGGTGCCGCCGAAGCGACGGTCGAAGCCTTCGATGTCGAGCAGGATCTGCCGGCGGAAGGACATGTTGCCCCCGGGTGCGAAGTCGACGTCGCAGGGGTGTTCCGAATCGAAGTTTCGCGTGCTGCGGCCATCGAGACGACGGACCCGACCGACGCGACCGCTGATCACCATCGTGCGCGGTCGCGTCACCGCCTCGACGATGCGCCCCGCCACACCGCCGACGTCCGGGTCATCGTACGGAGCCAGGTGCCCATCGAGGAATCCCTCTTCCGGCACGATGTCGTCATCGACGAAGACGACAATGTCGCCACGGGCCTCGCGGATGCCGACGTTGCGCGCGTTTGGCAGGCCCGGCATGGGGATGTGGATATAGCGCACCTGATCCGGTCGCTCCGCTTGCAGCTGGCGCAGGCCGGCGGATGCGGCGGGGGTCTGGTCGACGACGATGAGTTCCCAGCCTGCAAAGGGAAATGCGAGAAAGCGGTCCACGGTCTGGCGCAGAAACTCCTGACGGCCAAAGGATGGAATGATGAGGCTGGCACGTACTTCACTCATGCGCTGGCCTCAGACCGTGGTTTCGCTTCGACCGTTCTCACCTTCTCCAGCAACGCCGCCAACTGTTCGGCCCGGCGTCGCCACGTGTGGTCGCGCGCCGAGACCCGGGCGCCGCGCTCACCGAAGCCGCCGCGAGCCTCAGGATCTTCGTAGAGCCGGTAGATCGCGTCCTCGAGGGCGCCAGGATCGCTGTCATCGGCGACGATACCGGCCTCTGCCTCGTCGACGATGCCGCCATAGTGAGGGTAGTCACCCGCCAGCACCGGCAGGCCGCACGCCATGTACTCGTAGATCTTCATCGGATCGCCGGGTACGGGGCGCGTCGGTTTGTAGAGCACGACACCGACGTCGGCGGCGACGAGCCATTCCGGAACCTGTGCATAGGGGACCTGGCCGACGAAACGCACCCGTTCCGCGATTCCCAGTTCACGGCTCAGAGCCTGCAGGCGAGGGCGTTCGACGCCATCGCCGACGAGCCAGAGCTGGCAGTCGGGTACACGTGCGGTGTCGAGCCTGGCAAGTGCCTCGATGAGTGTGTCGAGGGCGCGCCAGTCGTAGAGCGAGCCCACGTGAAGCAGGGCGAAACTCGCCGTCGGCAACTCGAGACGCTCGCGGGCGGCGTCCCGATTTCCAGGGCGAAAACGCTCCTCGTTGACGCCACAGGGCATCTGCGTCCAGCGACGGGGATCGATATCGTAAAGCGTCCGCAAGCGATCGCGGTACTCGGTTGTTGTGGTGGTAAAGGCCGCCGAGCGGTGCAGGTTGAGCCGGGCGAAAAGATCGATCAGCCTCAACCGCCATCCGGGCGGTGCCTGCCCGGCCAGTTCGTCACGCAGGACACCGTTGACTTCGAGCACGTGGGGGACCCGCAATAACCATGCGGCAACCAACGGGGTCGCCGAGTACCCCATCTGCCGCGTATGCATGATGTCCGGTCGCCACCGGAGCCCGGACCAGATCAGGACGACGAAGAGACACAGATTGTAACTGAGAAGGCGTACCATGCCGCCACCGACGGCCGGCAGGTAGCGGATGGGCACCGGCGTCGGCTGGGGCAACGGGCCGCGATCCTGGGCGAAGAGCGTGACATCGTGGCCCAGGGCCAGCAGGTTTTCAGCCTGTTCCATCAGGTGAATGGTGCCACCGCGGAACTGAGTCAGGTCATCACCGGTGACCATGTGGATGCGCATGGCTCAAAGATGGCTACCATTGCGGTATGGCGCCATGACGATGCCATTGTGGCGGGGGGCGACAATGAGCAGATTCACCGCAGCTGAAGGGAGAAGTACCCATGACTGAAACACCCGCGGCACGATCCACGGGGCTGGCAACGGCGGGCGCTGTAGCGCGCATCCTGATGGGGTTCGTCTTCGTCGTGGCCGGCGTGGCCAAGTCCTTCGATCCCGTCGTGTTCTACTGGGAGGCGATCTCTTACGTCGAACTGCTCGAAGCCGGTCGCGAGGCCTGGCCGCAGTTGGGACGGCTCGCGCTGGTGCTGGCGCCTCTTGAAGTCTTCGTCGGTGCCGCCCTCATCACCTGCTGGCGTCCGAAGATCACCTTGCCCGCCGCTACGGGAATGATGGTGCTCTTCATCGGCATCACCGCCATGGCCTGGCAGAAAGAGGCCCACATCGACTGTGGTTGCTTCGGGGCTCTGACCGAGAGAACGCCGGGTGAGGCCTTGGTGGAGGACGTGGTCATGCTGGCGCTGCTGCTGGTGGCCTGGCGCTGGGGCAGGGATCGCTGGACGGCGGCCTCCTGGCCGCAGGCGTCGCGCCTCGTGATCGGCGCCGGCGTACTCGCTCTCGGACTGCTCGTTCTGCGGTTCGCACCCGAATCCGACCGCGTGGCCAACTCAGACCTGACGGCCGGCGTGCGGCTGACGGGTCTTGAGCTCAAGGGCGTGGAGGGGGTCGATCTGAGTCAGGGAGCCTACCTGCTGGAGCTGTTCAGTCCTCGCTGTGGCCGATGCAAGAGCACCGTGCCCAAGCTGAACGACTGGGCCGATACCCCCGGTGTCCCTCGGATCGTTGCCCTGAATGAATTTCCCCCCGATTCACCCTATCTGGCCGGCTTCGTGCAGCAGATGCGCCCCCGCTATACGATTGCTTCGGTTTCCAGCTCCGATTTCATGAGACTCACCTGGCGGCATGGGTATCCCCGCCTGGCGTATATCAAGGATGGTGTGATCGAACGGGTCTGGGAGCATGATCAGATGCCGTCCACCCTCCAGCTCAAGAAGCTGGGTGGTGGCTCGGCGACCACGATGTAGAGGAGGTAGAGGAAATGACGGTTGCAGGCGACGTGAAGCTGGCGGCTCAAGGCGGGAGGAAGGCGGTGACGACGGATATGGGCGACCTGTTCACCTGGCCCATCGTTACCAGCGAGGACGAACAGGCGGTGCTGGAAGTGCTGCGGCGAGGCGCCATGTCGGCCACCGATGTAACGCAGAAGTTCGAGGCAGATCTGGCCGCATACTTCGACAAGAAGCACGCTCTGTGTCACAATACTGGCACAGCGGCCATTCAGGCGGCCCTCTGGGCCTGCGGCGTGCGCCGGGGAGACGAGGTCATCGCCCAGAGCATGACCTACTGGGGGACCTCGCTGCAGGTCTTCTCTCTGGGGGCAACGGTCGTCTTTGCCGAGATGGAACCCCAGAGCCTCTGCCTGGACCCCGCCGACATCGAACGCCATATCACGGACCGGACGAAGGCGATCGTGCCTGTGCACTACTCGGGATATCCTACGGACATGGACCCCGTGATGGAAATCGCCCGCAGGCACGACCTCAAGGTCGTGGAAGATGTATCCCACGCCCAGGGCGGTCTCTACAAGGGGCGGCTTCTTGGGACGATCGGGGATGTGGGGGCCATGTCGATCATGTCCGGAAAGTCTCTGGCCTGCGGCGAAGGGGGCTTCCTCGTCACCGATGACGACGGCATCTATGAGCGTGCCGCCGCCTTCGGTCATTACGAACGGATCCCCGGCCTGGAGAATCCCGATCTGAGCCGGTTGAAAGGTATGCCGATCGGCGGCTACAAACACCGCATGCACCAGCTGTCCTCTGCTGTGGGCAGGGTCCAGCTCCGTTACTACGACGAGCGTGTGGCCGAAATTCAGCAGGCGATGAACTACTTCTGGGATCAGCTCGAAGGGGTGCAGGGGATCAGGCCGCACCGACCGCCGCAGGAATCCGGCAGCACCATGGGGGGCTGGTATGCCGCCAAAGGGCTGTACGTCGCCGAGGAGCTCGATGGCCTCCCCGTGGCCAGATTCTGCGAGGGCGTCAACGCCGAGATCGAAGGTTCGGGGTGCAGGATCACCCCCGGGGCGAATATATTGATGCATGAACACCCCATGCTGAACGAGTTCGATGTCTTCGGCGATGGAAAGCCAACCCGTATTGCATTCTCCGACAGGGATTTACGGCAGCCCGCCGGGAGCCTGCCCGTGACCGAGACGCTGCCGGGACGGTGTTACTCGATCCCGTGGTTCAAGCATCACCGGCCAGCCGTCATCGACCAGTTCGTCGCCGCCTTCCGCAAGGTGTCGGAGAACGCCGACCAGTTGCGCTGATGGCCAGCCTCGATGCCGACGGGCGACGCGCCATCCTGCGAACGCGCCTGTTCGGTTACGCGGTACTATTTCGCGCCCGCGAGGTATCATCGGCCGCGTATGAGCCGGTGCATGTGACCGAGACCGCGGCAGCAGAGGCTCTGGCCAGGGAGCTGGAACTGCATGTGGGACAATCTGTTGAGCCAGGAATCTCGGTGTCGGGAGAGGTCGGCATCTCAGTGCCGTTTGGCCGTTGTGGACTATCCGGCCGTCCTCTGGAGCATGTGCGGGTTCATCATGCTGAGCAGGCCTGGGTCGATACACTGAGCCTTGACGGTCCCAGTACCAGAGAGGTGGCTGAAGGGGAGACGATTCTCGTCGAGCCGGGGAGCATCGTCCGGTTCCGCGGACGGCCCAGACCCGGTGGCCGGGTGCTCGTCTCCTTCCAGACGGAGGATCGATCACCCCTGGCAGGCCACGCGGCGCCGCTGACGTTGGCCGGTCAGGACGTGCCGGCAGATCCTGGACCCCGTCTGGCGTGCACGACGGCAGCTTTTGAGTCGCTGTGCCGGGATCTGACCGGTGCCCGGTCGCGGCTCGACGGGCTCTTCAGCGAGATGGCCAGCGTTGTCGGTGACAGTCCGGAGGTCGCCAGAGCTCAGGACCTTGCGGCGACCGCCGGAAGCTACGAAGCCGGGGGGCTGCCGGCCCTGTTCGATGACGCCAGGGCCATGTTGACTCCCGCTGTCATCAGCCGCATCCGTGGGGCTGATGACCCGCTTTTCAGATTCCCGGGGATGTTCGGCGCAGTGGCTCCACTCTTTCCGCTTCTGGACCCCTGATCCCAGTCAGCGCTGATCGTCCGCAGATCGCCCGCTTACAGACTTGAAAATAGACTCACCCGGCGACCCGTCGTACGGCGTCGATGGCCTCCGGATTCACCAGGCTCGTGGTGTCACCGGGATCTTCTCCGAGATAGGCTGCCCGCAGGATCCGTCGCATGACCTTGGCACTTCGGGTTCGCGGCAGGTCGTCGACGAACAGGATCCTGCCCGGCCGCAGGGGGCGGCCGAGTTCGCCGGCCACGGAGTCACTCAGGGCGGTGGCGAGCTGGGCAGTTCGTTCCGAGCGTGGGGTTGTGTGGGTGAGGACGCAGAAGCAAACCACCTCCGACCCCTTGACCGCATGGGGTACTCCCACGGCCCCGGCCTCCACGACGTCCGGGTGGCAGACGAGGATGGACTCGAATTCTGCCGGTCCCACCCGTTTGCCGGCCACATTGATGGTGTCGTCGGATCGCCCCAGAATCCACCAGTAGCCCTCGTCATCCACCATGGCCAGATCACCGTGTACCCACATCGCCGGCCAGCGTGACCAGTAGGTCTCTGTGTACCTCACCCCCTCAGGATCGTTCCAGAAGCCTCTCGTCATGCCGATCCAGGGTGTCCGTATCACCAACTCGCCCACACCGTTACGCACCGGATTGCCGTCCGCGTCGACGACGTCGACGGCCAGACCGGGGCAGGGAGCGGCAAAGGCTGCCGGCTTGGCCGGTCGGAGGGGATTGTCCATGAGGATACCACCGCTGATCTCGGTGCCTCCCGAGTAGTTGACGATAGGGATCCTTCCGCTTCCTACCCGGTCAAACAGCCAATGCCAGGGCTCGGGGTTCCATGGCTCGCCCGTAGAGGCAAAACAGCGCAGACTGGACAGGTCTGTATCGGCTAATGGGTTGTCCCCGAATGATGTAAGGGATCGAACCAGCGTCGGGGAGAGCCCGACCTGGTTGAGGCGGTGTCGCTCAACCATCTGCCAGAGCCGATCTGGCCCCGGCCAGTCAGGCGCACCCTCGAAGACGAAGGCCGTGGCGCCCAGCAGCGTGGCGCCAAATACGAGCCAGGGCCCCATCATCCAGCCCATGTCGGTGACCCAGTGCACCCGGTCCCCGGCATGCACATCGGTACCGAAACACATGTCCTGAGCGCCCTTCACCGGAAAACCACAGTGGGTGTGCACGGCACCTTTTGGTTTGCCGGTGGTCCCGGAGGTGTAGATGACCATCAATGGGTCCTCTGCAGCGGTGTCGGCTGCCGGGGCATCCGAGAGGGCCTGGGCGACCACTTCGTGCCACCAGTGGTCGCGACCGGAACGCATGTCGACATCGATGCCCGCATGGCGCAGGACCAGGACCGTGTCCACCGACGCCACCTTGGCCAGAGCCTCATCGGCCACGGGTTTCAGCGGCACCGTCGCCCCTTTTCGCGAGAAGCCATCGGCGGTGATCAGGCCCACGGCGTCGGCGTCCGCCAGGCGCTGGGCGACGGCGCCGGCGCCGAAACCGGAGAAAAGGGGCAGAACCACCGCGCCGATGCGGACCAGGGCCAGCAGGGCGACGACGATCTCCACCGTCATGGGCATGAAGAGACCGATGCGGTCACCCGGTCCCAGTCCGAGGCCGCGCAGGGCGTTCGAGCACCGCCCCACCTCGTCTGCCAGTTGGGCGTAGGTCAGGCTCCGGTGCGAGCCGTTCTCGAGCTCGGCGATCAGTGCCGGACGGGACGCGGTCCGTTCCGACTCCAGCCAGCGGTCCAGACAGCTGGTGGTGATGTTCAGCCGGCCGCCGGGACACCAGACCGGTCTCTGGATCCCCGGGGACAGATCGACGGCTTGCTCAGGGGGCACGGCGAAACGAATCCCCAGAAACTCGAGCACGGCGCTGGTGAACCACTCGACGTCAGCCGTCGAGCGTTGCATGAGCTCGTCGAAGCCGGACAGGTCCCAGCGATCGAGGAAGGCCTGCAGGTTGGACCCGGCCATGCGCTCGGGATCCGGTGTCCAGGCGATCGGCCCGGCCCCCGGCAGGGCGGCGTGCGCGTTTGCCGTGCTGTCCGTATCGTCAGTGGTCATCTCGCACTCAACCGAATCAGGTTCGACAGGAGGTACGATGTCATACGACTACCGGCGGCTGGTGGCCGCCGTCGATGAGCGGGTCACGGCGCTGGCGGCGCATCAGATCGACACCACCGGGCATCCCGACGAAGGCGGCTTTGTCGGCCCGGATGGCCTGGCCGGACCGAATCAGGTCAGCTCCGCCGCCACCTTCGGTTACGCCTACCTCCTGCCCGAGTCGCGCCATCACGGGGACACCGCTCTGGTGGATCGTATCGAACGCGCCGCCGCGTGGGGGCGCCGTCGTCGTACACCGGCGGGCCGCTTCGATCTGCTGGTCACGAACTTCGATTCCTCTCCGGACACGGGTTTCACCGTACAGGGTCTGGCGCCGGTGGTGCGGGCGGCGCGCCAGGCAGCCGGCGCCGGAGACAACGGCGCCGAGAGGATTGCGGAATCTCTCGGGGAGCTCATCCGTACGGCGGCGCCGGGCATGGTATCGGGCGGTTTCCACACCCCGAACCATAGATGGGTCCTCGTCTCGGCGCTATCCATGGCTTGTGAGCTCTTCCCCGATCTGGCCGATGAGGTCATGCCCACCGTCGAAGCCTACCTCGCCGAAACGATCGACGTCAATGCTGACGGGGAGTTCATCGAACGTTCCACATCGGTATATAATCCCGTCGTGGATCGCTCCCTGCGTTTGGCGGCCGAGTCACTCGGGCGGGCCGAACTGCTCGCCCCCGTGCGCGCAAACCTGGAGATGTCCTACCACCTGATGCACGCCGATGCCACGGTGGTTACCAGTGTCTCGAGCCGGCAGGACCGCGGCGCCCGTGTCGTGCCTTCGGGGCTCGCCGACAGTTACTACACGCTGGCCCGACACGACGGCAACGGGCGTTTTGCTGCCGTCGCCGACTGGTTGCTGGAGAAGGGGGGACCTGGGGGCACGTGGGAACTGGAACCCTTTCTTACCCATCCGCAATGGCGGGACGACGGCGACGTTCCCCGAGAGGCACTGACGACCTCCTACCGGAAGTACTACCCGGCGGCCCGTCTGTGGAGGGTTCGAAGAGATCGCGCCAGCGCCACCCTGGCCGAGGGGCTGGACACACCTTTCAGCCTGCGCCAGGGCGAGGCTGAGTTGTCGGCAGTGCGCATCTCGTCCACGTATTTCGCTACCGGCCGGTTCGTCGGTCTCGACATGACTCCCATCGACGGCGACCGTGGCGGACGGCTGCATCACGCCGGGGTGAATCCCATCTATCCCGAGAAGGCGTATGACCGGCCCATCTACTGGCTGCCAGTCGACGATGGCACGAAAGTGGATGCCGGCAACTGGCAACAAGTCCGGGCCCGGCGGCAGACCTACGAGTTGCCGCCCATGTCGATCGAGCTCGCGGTCAGCGAGGCGAGTGATGGCAGCGACAACACGGCCTTCGAGCTGCGCGTGACCACTGCCGGAGGCGTCGAGGGTGTGCCGTGCCAGCTCGAGCTTCTCTTCGAGCCGGGAGGAACCGTCGAGGTGGAGGGGGCCATCCTCGAAGCGCAGGCTGGCACAACCCTCATTCTCAAGAGTGGCCAGGCCGTCTATCGGGTGGCTGATGACCTGATCACCATCGGTCCCGGCAGTTGTGCCCACACCATGTGGAAGATGCACAACAGTCCCGACGCCCCGGACGCCTTCCGGATGCTGATCCCCCTCATGTCGCCGGTGGATCACACCCTGCACATCGAGGCGGGCAGGTTCCAGGCCTGACCGAGGGGGGTCAGACGGCGTAGGCCACGGAGCCGTCTTCTCGCAGCGGCGTGGAACCGCTGTTCATCGGCTGGAACGGGCGTTCAGGGATAAGGTCGTCTACCAGCTCCACGCCAAGTCCGGGTACCTCCGGCAGGGGGATGTAACCGCCCTCGCGGCGGTGGGCGCACTTGTAGACAGCAT